>NZ_JBXTSN010000014.1:0-125893 GCF_057158775.1 Antribacter sp. NEAU-D49
TCGTGTACCCACAGCGGACGGCGCGGGCAGCCGGGTCAGGCCTCGCCCCACCGCGCCCACTCGCCGACCGCCGGCAGCAGGTCGGCGACGAGCTGCTCGAGGGCGGGCAGCACGAGCGACTCCCGGATCGGGACCCCCGTCTCCAGGCCCGGGCCGAGGATCCGCAGGGGCGAGTAGATCAGGAGCCGGTCGTCCACGATCTCCAGGTCGAGGTCGATCCCCTTCGGAAGGTCGAGGACACGCCTCACCACGTCCGGCGTGAGCAGGGACGGCGCGTCGTGCTCCCGGCCCTTCGGCACGTACAGGTGGAACGTCCGGTCGAACTCGCGTCCCAGCCGCACGCGCTTCCCGCTGGGGGTCCCCACGCTGGTTGCGATGAGCCCGCCACCGCGCACGTTCTCCAGGACGACGTGCGGCAGGCGGCGGTCCAGCCGCACGGCCGCGAACGCCCACGTCTTCTGCTCGTGCTTCGGGACCCACACGTTGCCGTAGACGATCTCGCGCGGCTGGTCCGTGCGCGTGACCTCGCTGACGGTCGCGCCTCCCCACCGCTTCGCGAACACCATCCCGGGGAATGCCGGCTCCTGCTCTCTCACCGGGAGACCTCCTGGCCGGCCCCGGCCGCCGTGAGGTGCAGGATCAGGGCCTGCACCGGCCACAGCGTCGGGAGCTGGAGGCCCACGCCGGTGAGCACCGAACCCGGCAGCACCACCGGCTCCTTGCCGATCCAGGCGGGCGTGACCCAGCCCCAGCGGGCGGCGCCCACCTCGTCCCGCACGCGCAGCGTGTACCGCCGCGACGGGTCGAGCCCCTCGAGCCGCACCCGCTCGGTCAGCGCGTCGGTGAGCGACGCCACCGTGGCGATCGTGAACACCGCCTCCGAGCGGTCCTGCGCCACCACGCCGGTGACCCGCAGCGCCGGGTCCACGGTGTCGGGGTGCACCAGGGTCCCCGTGTGGAGCACGCCCCGCAGCTCCTTGTAGAGGGCCGCGTAGGCGGTGATCGCCGCGACCTCGTCCTCGTCACAGGTGAGGATGTCCCACTCGAAGCCGGCGGAGCCCATGAGCGCCGTCGTGACCCGGTACGACAGGTCCGTCGCCCGCCCCGAGGAGTGCGCGGGGGACGGACCTACGTGCGCGCCCACCAGCTCGGGCGGGAGCACCAGCTCGGTCCACCGCTGGATGTCCTGCCGCTCCACGGGGTCGTTGGAGTCGGAGGCCCAGACCCGGTCGGTGCGGGCCAGGATGCCCAGGTCGGTGCGGGCGCCGCCGGACGAGCACGACTCGATCTCCAGCCCCGGGTGGTCGGCCTTGAGCCGGTCGATCAGGGCGTACGTGGCGAGCGTCTGGGAGTGGGTGCCGGGCCGGCCCTCGTGGACCGGCTCCACCAGGTCGCGGTTGTGGTCCCACTTGATGAAGTCGATGCCGAGCTCGTCCACGAGCGCCGAGATCTGCCCGCGCACGTGCTCCCACGCCTCCGGGTTCGCGAGGTCGAGCACGTACTGCGTGCGCCACGAGAGCCCGTCGGGCGACGGCAGCGCGCGCGTGCTGGACAGGACCCACTCGGGGTGCTCCCGGGCCAGGTCGGAGTCCAGGTTGACCATCTCCGGCTCGAACCAGAGCCCGAACTGCATGCCGAGCTCGTGCACCAGGGCGGCCAGCGGCCCCAGGCCGTCCGGCCACACGGACCGGTCCACCACCCAGTCGCCGAGGCCACGGGTGTCGTCGCGGCGGTCGTGGAACCAGCCGTCGTCGAGCACGAAACGCTCCACACCCACCTCGGCGGCCCGCCGGGCCAGCCGCTCGATCTTGGCGGGGGAGTGGTCGAAGTAGACCGCCTCCCACGTGTTCAGCACGAGGGGTCGCGGGGTGCGCGGGTGCTGGGGGCGGGCGCGGAGCCAGCGGTGGAACCGGTCGGAGACGCCGTCGAGCCCTGCCGCGGACCACACGAAGTACGCCACCGGCGTGCGGTACGACGCCCCCGGCGCGAGCCGGATCTCGCCCGGGCGCAGCAGCTCCCCGGCGCCGAGGAGCGTCACGTGCTCGGTCAGCTGGTCGGTCCGGTGGGTCGTGTCGGCGCTCCAGCCGAGGTGCACGGCCCAGACCTCGCCCGCGCGGTTCCGGGGCGCGCCCGCCGTCACGAGGCTGACCCACGGCATGTCGTGCCCGCCGCGGCCGCGCCGCGACTCCCGCGTGGTGGACCCGGGCGGGAGCGTCCCCGTGACGGGGGACTTCTCGCGTGGCCACCGTCCGGTGAACCGGGTGAGGTGGTCGGCGGTCTTCGGCACGGGCAGCGTCGCCTCGAGCCACGCGACGTCCAGCGGTGCCGTGCCCGTGTTCGTGAGCTCGTGCTCCAGGCGGACCACGCCGCCCTCGCCGATCTCGGCCCGCGTGCGCAGGTGCAGCCCGTGCTCCGGGTCCTCGGCCGTGACCGTGAGGGTGGCGGCGTCCCGCGCCACCTCGGCCACGGTCCAGCGGGGGAAGAGCGGCGCCCCGCCGGCCGTCGCGAGCAGACCGGGCCGGCCCGCCCATCCGTCCGACTCCTGGGGCACCAGCGGCACCCGCCACGCCGCGTCGAGCGTCCCGGGCGCGGTCTGCCGGCTGGTCGCGGCGTCGAGCGCCGCCAGGTCGTCGGCGGTGAGGTCGCCCAGGTCGGCGCCCCAGTGCAGCACCGTGGGCAGACCCGCGTCGGGGTGCCCCACGACGAGGGACACGCCGTCCCGGCGCAGGGTGGTCCATCCGGTCATGACGTCCTCCAGGAGGGTCGGTGGTCGGCCGCGCGGGCGGTGCTCAGTGCACCACGACGTCGTTGGCAGTACGCAGCACCGGTGCGGAGACCAGGGCCTCCGCGTCCAGCTCGCGATCCGTGGCGACGTGGAAGGTGATGGTCGCACCCGCCGGAAGATCGACGACCTGGTCGTCCACCGTCGCCGCCGGGTCCAGCCGGTCCACCAGGAGCGTCACGCCGCGGGCGAGGGAGTGCGCGGTCACCTCGACGGCGTAACCGCCCGGCTCGGCCGCCACGGCTGCCGTCACCGGCGCCGGGTCGAGCGCGAGGTCCTTGTCCTCTGCCCACAGGAACACCGTAGGCACGCCCCCCAGCTCGGCGACGAGCGCCTCGCCGGTGACATCACCGACCGCCACGACATCGCCCGCCAGCGGCACGAGCGCCACGGAGCGCGGTGCCACGTCCACCTCGCTGCCCGACGACGCCAGCACGTCGCCTCCCAGCGTCGTCCGACGCAGCGCGACCGTGCCCTGCCAGGGCTCGTCGGTGTCGTTGACCACGGCGAGCTCCAGCTCGGACCCCCGCGGCTGGACCGTGAGGACCCGGTCCGCGAAGGCGTGCCGCATCGCGTACCAGAGCGGCTTGCGGCGGCCGTCGCCGTCCACGGCCGCCCACGACGTCACGGGCCAGCAGTCGTTGAGCTGCCACACGATCGCGCCCGCGGTGCGCGGCCACCACGACCGGTAGTGCTCCACGGCGTACTGGATCGCGCGCGCCTGGTTGAGCTGCGCGGCCCAGTGCCAGTCGGCGAAGTCCTCCGGCACGCCCAGGTGCGGGGCCATGCCGCGGTCGAGCTTGCCGTTGCCGTCGTCGGCCTTCTGGTGGAGCAGGAACGCCGGGTCCTCCTTCGACGTCTCGCCCAGCGCCCGGCTCTGGGTGGCCCACGTGGCCGGCCCCTGGAACCCGAACTCCGAGCAGAAGCGCGGCACGTCGTCGCGGTAGTGCGTGTAGTCCACCCGGTTCCACACCTCCCACTGGTGGTGGGTGCCGTGGTCCGGGTCGTTCGGGTGCATCTCCTCGGCGCTGAAGCCGGGGGAGTACGGCGACCCGTCCGCGTACGGCCTGGTCGGGTCGAGCTCGGCCACCACCGCCGGGAACAGCTCCGCGTAGTAGCGCGCGCCCCACGTGAGGTCGCCCAGCCGCTCCTTCCAGCCCCAGTCCTCGTGGCCCCACAGGTTCTCGTTGCCGCCGTTCCACAGCACCAGCGACGGGTGCGGCGTCAGCCGGGCCACGTTCTCCCGGAGCTCCGCCTCGAACTCTGCCCAGTGCGGGTCCTCCTCCGGGTAGGCGGCGCAGGCGAGGAGCACGTCCTGCCAGACCAGCACGCCCCGCTCGTCGCACACGTCGTAGAAGTCGTCGGTCTCGTAGATGCCGCCGCCCCACACGCGCAGCAGGTTGAGGTGCGCGCCGAGCGCCTGGTCCACGCGCTCCGCGAGGCGCTCGCGGGTGATCCGGGTGAGGAGGTGGTCGTCGGGGATCCAGTTGGCGCCGCGCACGAACACCGGCCGGCCGTTGACCGCCAGCGTGAAGCGCGTGCCGTGCTCGTCGCGGGACCGGTCGAGCGTCACGGTCCGGAAGCCGATGCGACGGGTCCAGTGGTCCAGCGGCTCGCCGTCGGCCCCCGCGAGGGTCACCTCCAGCGGCACCAACGGCTGCTCGCCGTACCCGGCGGGCCACCACAGCGGGGCGTCGGGCACCTCGATCCGCACGACGGCGGCGCTCGCCGAGGTCTCGACCGTCACCTCCGCGGTACGGCCGGCGACGGCGGCGCGGACGGTGACCGGCCCCGCCTCGCCCAGGCCGGAGCGCTCCACCTCGACGTGGACCTCGACGACGCCGGTGGTGCCGTCCACGGTGACGAGCGGGCGCACCTGCGCCAGGCGGGCCACGCGCCAGCGCTGCACGCGTACCGGCTTCCACAGGCCCGCCGTCTGCAGGTCGGGGCCCCAGTCCCAGCCGAACGAGCACGCCATCTTGCGGACCATGTTGAACGGCTGGGTGTACGCCATGGGGCGCGCGCCCAGGCGCTCCGCCTCGGCCTCGGCGGTCTCCAGGGCGGACGCCAGGTCCACGGTGAGGCCGGCGGGGCCGCCCACCAGGTGCCGTACGTCGAAGCGGTAGCCGCGGTGCATGTTGGCGGTACGCCCCAGCTCGGTGCCGCCGAGCGCGATGGTGGCGACCGTGTCGACGCCGTCGAGCACCAGGTCGACGCGCTCGTCGCCTGCGGGGGCGGCCTCGTCGAGCGTGGTGGCGTAGCGCCAGGTGGCGCGCTTCATCCAGGCGAGGGCGGTCTCGTTCGTGCCCAGGTACGGGTCGGGGATCAGACCGTGGTCCAGCAGCGCGGTGTGGCTGGTGCCGGGCACCGTGGCGGGCAGGTCGCGGAGCTTCTCCGCGAGGTCGGCGGGAACGGGCCCGCCGGTGGCGGTCAGGGTCCAGGCGGTCAGGTCACGGCTGATCATCGTCGATCCTCGTCCTCGAGCGGTGTCCGGGAGCGTCGCGACGTCGTCGGGCGCGCGACGTCTTCATTGTTCAGTGAACGAAGAAAGTTCGTCAAACCTGTGTCCACAGGGTCGGGATCGGGTCACAGAACGGCAACGACGCACCATGGGGCGATTGACAGGACTTCGTTTCGTCAGTTACAAAAGGTCCTGCTGCGGCGTGGGTCACACCCGCCGGGTCCGCCGATGGGGGCGTTCCCGGGCGCCGCGGCACGGCCTCGCCGACGAAGGCGACCAACAGAGGGATTCCGATGACGCACTCCTCCTCGCGGCGCACGCGGCGCCGCGCCATGGCTGGTGTCGCACTCGTGTCCGCAGCGGCGTTCGCGCTCAGCGCGTGCTCCGGCGCGGCCCAGGGCGGCAACGCCGGCGGTGGCAGCACCATGACCGTCTTCAACGGTGCGACCGGCACGATCAACGAGAACTGGAACCCGTTCTCCCCGACGGCTCTGCAGCCCACGCTCGGCGTGATCTACGAGCCGCTCTTCTGGTACAACCTGGCCGAGACCTCGGAACCCACGCCCCTGCTGGGCGAGTCGTGGGAGTGGAACGAGGACGGCACCGAGCTGACCATCACCACCCGCGAGGGCGTCGAGTGGTCGGACGGCGAGCCGTTCACGGCCGCCGACGTGGCGTTCACGTTCAACCTGATCGCCGAGACGCCGGAGCTCAACACGTCGGGCCTCGCCGCCACGGCCGAGGCCATCGACGACACCCACGTGACCCTGACGTTCCCCGAGACCTCGTACATGCAGGAGCCGCAGGTCCTCGGCAACCAGGCGATCGTGCCCGAGCACATCTGGTCCGAGCTCGACGACCCGATCACCACGATCAACCAGAACCCCGTCGGCACCGGCGCCTACAAGCTCAAGTCGTTCTCGGCCCAGAGCTACCTGCTGGAGAAGAACGGCAGCTACTGGGAGGAGGGCAAGCCCTCGGTGGACGAGATCCGCTACATCTCCCTGGACAACGCCGACGCCGCCGCTGCCGCCCTGATCTCCGGCCAGGTCGACTGGATGAGCTCGTTCCTCCCCGACCTGGACACGCTCCTGGCCGACAACCCCGACCTGTCGTACGTGAACACCCCGGCGCTCACCACCTCGATCTTCACCTGCTCCAACGCCGACCTCGGCTGCGAGGGGCCGCAGACCGACCCGGCCGTGCGCCAGGCGATGTACCACGCGATGGACCGCGAGCAGCTCAACCAGCTTGCCGGCGGCGGCTTCGCCGCGACCGGCTCGCCCACGCTCCTGCTCCCGGAGCGCGACGCCGACTGGATCGCCGACCCCGCGCACCTCACCACTCCCGAGGGTGCGGACACTGCCAAGGCCAACGAGCTGCTCGACGCCGCCGGCTGGGTCATGGGTGCTGACGGCATCCGGGAGAAGGACGGCCAGAAGCTGTCCATGACGATCCAGACCGTCACCGGCTGGAGCGACTACATCTCGCTGAACGACACGATGGCGCAGCAGTTCAAGGAGGTCGGCATCGAGCTCAAGCCGACGCAGCTCGCCTGGAACGAGTGGAACGACAACCAGACCAAGGGCACGTTCCAGCTCTCGCTCGACTCCATCGGCCTCGGCGCCTCCGCGAACCCGTACTTCACGTACAACCCTCGGTACGCGTCCACCAGCACCACGAAGGTGGGCGAGGCGTCCTACGGGCAGAACTTCTCCCGCTACTCCAACCCCGTGGTGGACGAGGCGATCAAGGCCGCTGCCGCGACCGACGACGAGGCGGCGCAGAAGGAGGCCTACGCCACCATCCAGGGCGAGATCGTGCGGGACATGCCGTACGTGCCGATCT
This sequence comes from Antribacter sp. NEAU-D49, assembly GCF_057158775.1. NCBI lineage: Bacteria > Bacillati > Actinomycetota > Actinomycetes > Micrococcales > Promicromonosporaceae > Antribacter > Antribacter sp. NEAU-D49. The sequence continues at coordinate 7,092 of NZ_JBXTSN010000014.1, forward strand.
ACATCAACTCGACCCTCACGGAGTTCAACAACTCGAAGGTCACGGGCTTCCCGAGCAACGAGGACAAGTACGCCTTCGCCGCCTCGTGGAAGGCCTGGGACAACGGCATCGTCCTGAAGACGATCGTCCCGGCCGAGTGATCGCGACGAGGAGGAGCTCGAGAGGACACTGAGATGAGATTCGTGCTGCAGAAGCTGGGGTTCTACGCGGTCGCGCTGTGGGCGGCCGTCACCCTGGACTTCCTCATCCCACGGCTGATGCCCGGCAACCCGGTGGATCAGCTCGTCTCCAAGCTCGCGCAGAAGGGGCAGGTGACGCCGGAGACCCGGCGCGCCATCGAGCTCCTCCTCGGCGCCGACCTGGACCAGCCGCTCTGGCAGCAGTACCTCGGGTTCTGGGGCCAGATCGCCCGTGGTGACCTGGGCCGGTCGGTCGCCTACTTCCCGGCCTCCGTGTCGGACATGATCGGCCAGACGCTGCCCTGGACCTTGGGTCTCATCGGCCTGTCGACGATCATCTCGTTCCTGCTCGGCGTCGGCCTCGGCACGCTCGCCGGCTGGAAGCGCGGGTCGTGGGTCGACAACCTGATCCCTGGGCTGACCATGCTGCAGTCGGTGCCGTACTTCTGGCTGGCCCTGATCCTGCTGTACGTGTTCGGCCTGATCCTGGGCGTCTCGCCCCTGAACGGCGGCTACGACCCCTGGAGCACGTTCCCGGGGTGGAACTGGCCGTTCATCCAGTCGGTCATCTACTACGGCACGCTGCCCGCCATCACGATCGTGCTGTCGTCCGTGGGTGGCTGGATGCTCGGGATGCGCAACATGATGGTCTCCACGCTCTCGGAGGACTACATCCTCACGGCCGAGGCCAAGGGCATCCACCCCCGCCGGATCATGCGGGCCTACGCGGCCCGCAACGCGGTGCTGCCGTCCGTCGCGGGCTTCGCGATCTCGCTCGGCTTCGTCGTGGCCGGCTCCATCGTGGCCGAGGTGGTGTTCAGCTACCCCGGCATCGGGAACATGCTGCTGCAGGCCGTGAACTCGAACGACTACGCGCTCATGCAGGGAATCTTCCTGGTGATCACGCTGTCCGTGCTGGGCGCCAACCTGCTGGTGGACCTGCTGTACGGCGTCATCGACCCGCGCACCCGAGCGAGGAGCTGAGCCATGCGCAACCTTCCACCTCTCACCCCCAAGCTCCTGGTGGGCCTGATCATCGTGGGCGCGTTCGTGCTCTGGGGGGTCATCGGGCCGTTCGTGGTGGCCGACCCGTCCGGGATCGACAACATCGGGCTGTCCGCGCCCAGCGCGGACCACCTTCTCGGCACCACGCAGACCGGCCAGGACGTGCTGGCGCAGTTCGCCCACGCCACGCGGGGCTCGCTGATCATCGGCCTCGTCGTCGGAGTGCTGACGCTGCTGCTCTCCGCCTTCTTCGGCGTGGTCGGCGCATACGTGGGCGGCTGGGTCGACGAGGGCTTCTCGCTCTTCTCCAACGTCATGCTCGTGATCCCCGGCCTGCCGCTGGTGATCATCATCTCCAGCTATGTGACCGACAAGAGCGTCTGGCTGGTGGCCGGCGTCCTCGCCGTCACGAGCTGGGCCGGGTCGGCCCGGGTGCTGCGCGGCTTCACGCTGTCCGTGCGGAGCCGCGACTACGTGCTCGCGGCCCGTGTGGCGGGCGAGCGTCCCTGGCGGGTGCTGCTGGTCGAGATCCTGCCCAACCTGGTGCCGCTCCTGGCGTCGCAGGCCGTGTTCGGCATCATCTTCGCCATCCTCGGCGAGGCCGGCCTGTCGTTCCTCGGCCTCGGTGCCACCGGCTCGTTCACCTGGGGCACCATGCTCTACTACGCGCAGAACAGCCTGGCGCTGATGCGCGGGGCGTGGTGGTGGTTCATCCCGCCGGGCCTCAGCATCGCGCTCTTCGGCGCCGCGCTGGCCCTCATCAACTTCTCCATCGACGAGATCATCAACCCTCGCCTGCGGGACCACACGCGCGCGGTGACGAAGCGGTGGCAGACGACCGCGCCGTCGTCGGGCACCGCGGTGGAGGGCGCCGCCGAGAAGGAGGTGACCGCATGACCGCCACCCTGCCCACCACCGCGGGGCGTGCCCCGCGGCACGAGGTGGACCCCGTCCTCGAGATCACGGACCTGAGCATCGAGTACCGGGCCGAGAAGGTGGTCCGGGCCGTGGACCACGTGTCCCTCACCTTGGGCCGGGGCGAGGTCCTGGGCCTGGCGGGGGAGTCGGGCTGCGGCAAGTCGACCCTCGCGTACGGCGTGAACCGGCTGCTCAAGTCGCCGGCCGTCGTGACCGGCGGCTCGGTGATGTTCCACTCGCGCGAGGGGCACACCATCGACGTCCGTGCCCTGGAGGGCGACGACCTGCGGTTCTTCCGCTGGGAGAAGATCTCGATGGTCTTCCAGGGGGCGATGAACTCGCTCAACCCGGTGAAGAAGGTGCGCGACCAGCTCGAGGACGTGTTCACCACGCACCGGCCGGAGCTCGGCAAGAAGGAGCGGCGGGAGCGCTGCGGCGAGCTCCTGGAGCGCGTGGGCGTGGACCGGAACCGGCTGAACGCCTACCCGCACGAGCTGTCGGGCGGCATGCGCCAGCGCGTCATGATCGCGATGGCCATGGCCCTCGACCCGCAGGTCATGATCATGGACGAGCCCACCACCGCGCTCGACGTGGTGGTGCAGCGGGAGATCCTGCGGGAGATCACCCGCCTCCGGTCGGAGCTGGGGTTCGCGGTCGTGTTCATCACGCACGACCTGCCGCTGCTGCTGGAGATCAGCGACCGCATCGCCGTCATGCGGGAGGGACGCATCGTCGAGCTCGCCGAGGCGCTCACCCTCTACACGCAGCCGCAGCACGAGTACACCAGGACGCTGCTCGGCTCGTTCCCCAGCCTGACCGGGGAGCGCGGCGGGTTCGTGCGCGACACGGGCAGCACGCACGCGGAGGAGATCCGATGACCACGCTCGAGCTGCGCGACGTCACCAAGGAGTACCGCCTGCGGGCCGGCTTCCGGTCCACCACCCTGCGGGCCGTGGACGGGGTCTCCTTCACCCTGGAGCCCGGCCGCACCGTGGCGCTCGTGGGCCAGTCCGGCTCCGGCAAGTCGACGATCGCCAAGATCCTCACCCAGCTCGAACGGCCCACGAGCGGGCAGCTCCTGCTGGACGGCCAGCCGGTGGGGCGCGGCCGGCGGGCGCAGCACGCCTACCGGCACCAGGTGCAGATGGTGTTCCAGGACCCGTTCGGGTCGCTCAACCCGTTCCACACCGTGGGCCACCACCTGGCCCGGCCGGTCGCGCTGCACCACCCGGGCCTGAGCAACGACGAGCTGCGCGAGCGGGTCCAGTCGCTGCTGCGCAGGGTCCGGCTCCACGAGGACCTCGCGGAGCGCCGGCCGCACGAGCTGTCGGGCGGGCAGCGGCAGCGGGTCGCCATCGCACGGGCCCTCGGGCCCGGGCCGGGCATCCTCGTGGCCGACGAGCCGGTGTCGATGCTGGACGTGTCGATCCGCCTCGGCGTGCTGAACCTCCTGTCCGGCCTCCAGCAGGAGGAGAATCTGGGCGTGCTCTACATCACTCACGACCTGGCGACCGCCCGCCACTTCAGCGACGACATCCTGGTCATGTACCGGGGGAGAATCGTCGAGCGCGGCGTCGCGGACGAGGTCATCCTGAACCCGCAGCACGAGTACACGCGCACTCTGCGCGAGGCCTCGCCCGATCCCGAGCGCCGCCTGCGCGAGCTCCAGGGCTGACGCCCCAACCGTGAGGAGGACCATGCTCGGCACCGGGGCGGACCACGCCAACGCGAGAGCCGCGATCATCGACGCCATCCGGACCGCCGGGATGATCAGTCGCGTCGAGATCGTGCACGCGACCCGACTGACCGGCGCGACGGTCTCGAACGAGGTGCGGCGGCTCCTCGACGAGGGCCTCGTCGTGGAGGCGGGTCGTGCCGCGTCGACGGGCGGCAAGCCGCGCATGCTGCTCCGGATGGTCCCCACCAGCCGCTACGCGGTGGGCATCCACCTGGACCACGACGGGATCACGTACGTGCTGCTCGACCTGGGCGGCACGATCGTGTCCCGCTACCGGCAGGAGGGGGTGGGGGCCGACCCGGACGCCGTCGTCCGGGAGATCACCCTCCAGGTGGAGCGGGTCGTCGCCGACGCCGGCGTGGACCCGGAGCGCGTGCTGGGCCTCGGCGTGGTCTCGCCCGGGCCGCTGACCGCGGCGACCGGCCTGGTCATCTCCCGGCCGTCGCTGCACCAGTGGGTCGACTACCCGCTGAAGGCACGGCTCGAGGCCGCGTCCGGGTACCCCGTCGTGATCGACAACGACGCCACCGCCGCCGCCGTCGGCGAGCACTGGACCGGGGGCGCCGAGCACTCGACGGCCTTCAGCGTGCTCTACATGGCCACCGGCGTGGGCTCCGGCACCATCGCCGACGGCGTGCCGTACCGCGGCGCCAGCGCCAACGCGGGCGAGATCGGCCACGTCTGCGTGGACATCAACGGCCCCGAGTGCTGGTGCGGCAACGTGGGCTGCATCGAGGCCTTCGCGGGACCGTCGGCCGTGGTCGCGGCAGCACGCGAGGCGGGCCTGCTCGGTGCGGAGGCCCCGGCTTCCGGGGCCGACGACGGCGGGCCCACCCCCGGCGCCGACGTCACCGAGGGCTTCGCGCAGGTCGCCCGGCTGGCGCTCGCGGGCGACGAGACCGCCGCCGAGATCATGGCGCGCTCCGCCCGCTACCTCGCGGTGGCCGCGCAGACCCTCTGCTCCGTGATGGACGTGGACCTGCTGGTCCTCACCGGGCCCGCGTTCGCCGTAGCCGGCGACCTCTACCTGCCGGAGGTGCAGGAGCGGGCCAGCTCGTCCTTCGTGGCGCGGGGGACGCACGGGGTGCGGGTGCTGGTGTCGTCCCACGCCAACGAGGCGGCGGCGGTCGGCGCCGCGGCCCTGGTGCTGCAGGGCGAGCTGGTACCGCGCCGGTTCGGCGTGCGGATGCGGCTCACCACCGAGGACGGGCCCACGGTGCTGCCGGCGGCGGCGGGCTGAGGCGCGCGCTGTCTCAAGTTGTCAGAAGCTCCCCGGTACATGGGCCGGAGAGCTTCTGACAACTCGGCGGGGCGTCAGTCCGGCCGGACCACCAGGCCGAGCGCCTCGGCGACGGCGATCGCCTGGTCGGGGTCGACGATCGCGCCCGTGAGGTTGGCGGTCCGCGGGTCCAGCGACGTGAGGTCGCTCCCGCGCAGGTCGGCCGCGGAGAGGTCCGCGCCGTCGAGGGCGGCGCCGGACAGGTCGCAGCCGTGCAGCACGCCCCCGTGCGCCCGGACGTCGCTGAGGTCTGCCTCGCGCAGACGCACGCCCTCGAACCGCGCGGAGCCCAGCTCCGCACGGCCGAGGTTCACGAAGGACCAGTTGCCGCCCTCGACCTTGAGGAGGTCGAAGGTGCACGAGGTGAACGTGGACCCCACCAGCTTGCACCGCTCGAACGTGGCGTCGAAGAACACGCAGCGGTCGAACAGGCAGGCCGTGAACGCGCACTCGCGCAGCACCGCGGCGTTCAGCTGGACGCCGCGGAACACGCAGTCGTCGAACGTGGCGCCCGTGCCCGTGGCCTCCATGAGGTCCACGTCGACGAACAGCGTGGCCTCGTACGTCTCGCCGGAGAGGTCCCGCCCGTACCAGTCCTCGCCCGAGACGGTGGTCGTGGTGGTGGGTCGCTGCATCCTGCGACCCTAGCGGGCCGCTCCGACAGTCGGACGGCGGCCGGGTGTTGCGACTCCCGCCGCGCGGCGGCCGGCGAGTGATCGGCAATTCGGTGCGTGATCGGCAGTTCGAACTGCCGAACACGCACCGAATTGCCGATCACACGGGTAGCGGGCAGCGCGGGAGTCAGACGGCGGCCGGGAACGGGACGCCCGTCGTGGCGTGGCACCGGTAGCCGTTCGGGTTCTTGCTGTCGCTCAGGTACTGCTGGTGGTAGTCCTCGGCGTAGTAGAACGGGCCGGCCTCGGCGGCCGGGCGCAGCTCCGTGGTGATCGCGTCGTAGCCCTTGGCGCTCAGCACCTCGGCGTAGCGGTTCATCGTGTCCCGTACGGCAGCCTCCTGCTCGGGCGCCGTCCAGTAGACCGCCGAGCGGTACTGGGTCCCCACGTCGTTGCCCTGGCGGAAGCCCTGGGTCGGGTCGTGGCGCTCCCAGAAGATCCGGAGCAGCTGCTCCTCGGAGACCTGCTTCGGGTCGTACGCCACGAGCGCGGTCTCGGTGTGCCCCGTGCGGGCGGTGCACACCTCCTCGTAGGTGGGGTTCGGCGTCGTGCCGCCCATGTAGCCGACGGCGGTGCTCACCACTCCCGGAACCTGCCAGAAGATCTCCTCCGCGCCCCAGAAGCAGCCCATCGCCAGGTACAGCACGCGGGTCCCCGGCGCCCACGGCCCGGTGATCGACGTGCCGAGCACCGTGTGCGGGCGCGGCGTCTGCAGCACGGGGGTCTGGCGGCCCGGCAGCGCCTCCTCCGGCTCGACCATGCTGGTCTTGGCGGACGACCCGAAGAACTGCTCGAAGAACGACATCTCTTTCCTCCTTTGCGGGCGCCTGGTGCGCGCCCACCGACGTCAACAGGGTGCGCACGCGCGGTGTTCCGGGCCGAACTAGGCTGAGCCGGTGAGCACCACCCACGACGACTGGACCCACGCCGGGTTCTCGACCCGCGCCATCCACGCCGGCCAGGACCCCGACCCCACCACCGGCGCGGTGATCCCGCCGGTCTACCTGACCTCCACCTACAAGCAGGACGGTGTGGGCGGCCTGCGCGGCGGCTACGAGTACTCGCGCTCCGCCAACCCGACGCGCACCGCGCTCGAGTCGGCGATCGCGGCGGCAGAGACACCGCCCGCGAGCGACCGGCCCGCGGGCGAGCAGGTCGTGGTGCGGGGCTTCGCCTTCTCGTCCGGGCTGGCCGCCGAGGACACCCTGCTGCGCGCCGTGCTGCGCCCGGGCGACCACGTCGTGCTTCCCGACGACGCCTACGGCGGCTCCTACCGCCTGATCGCCCGGGTCTTCGGCCCGTGGGGCATCGACCACACCCCGGCCGACCTGACCGACCCCGCCGCGGCGGAGGCCGCCATCGTGCCGGGCCGTACCAAGGTCGTGTGGGTCGAGACGCCGACCAACCCGCTGCTCGGCATCAGCGACATCGCCGCGCTCGCGGAGGTGGCCCACGCCGCGGGTGCACTGCTCGTCGTGGACAACACGTTCGCCACCCCGTACCTGCAGCAGCCCCTCGCCCTGGGCGCCGACGTGGTGGTCCACTCCACCACCAAGTACGTGGGCGGTCACAGCGACGTCGTCGGCGGCGCCCTGGCGGTGCCCGACGGCGTGCTGCTGCCCGGCGGCCTGGTCGCGCCCAGCGGTTCGACGAGCGTGGCCGACGCCGTCCTGTTCCACCAGAACGCCTCCGGTGCGGTCGCCGGGCCGTTCGACGCGTGGCTCACCCTGCGGGGTCTGAAGACGCTCGCGGTGCGGATGGACCGGCACTCGGCGAACGCCGCCCGGGTGGCGGAGTTCCTCGACGCCCACCCCCGGGTCACCCAGGTGATCTACCCGGGACTGGCGTCCCACCCGGGGCACGAGCTGGCGAAGCGCCAGATGCGCGACTTCGGCGGGATGATCTCGTTCCGGGTGGGGTCTGAGGCGGCGGCGCTGGACGTCTGCGCGCGGACCCGCGTGTTCACGCTCGCAGAGTCGCTCGGGGGAGTCGAGTCCCTCGTGGAGCACCCGGGCCGCATGACGCACGCGTCGGTGGCGGGCTCGGCGCTCGAGGTTCCCGACGACCTGGTGCGGCTGTCGGTCGGCATCGAGGACGCGGACGACCTGATCGCCGACCTGGAGCAGGCGCTGCGCTGAGCGCCCCGGGCAGCCGTGCCCGGGCGCCTCCTTCCCGGCGGGTAGGGGAAAGTTCAGGGGCAGGTCAGGGATGGCCCGGGGTGTGTTCCGGGGCGTGAGTGTCCGAGGTCTCACCTAGGGTGAGGCTCGTGACCGAGAACTCAGGACCGGAGACCGCCCCGTCGCCGCCCGCCGGCCCCGCAGACGTCCCGGAAGACGCGCCCGCCACCACCCCCGGCACCACCTCGTCCCCTGCGGCGGACGTGTCGGCCCGGGCGCTCGCCGCCGTGCCCTACTCGGTGCAGGCGGCTGCCGCGTGGGCCTGGCGCATCCTGCTCATCGGTGTCTTCGTCGCCGCCGGCGTGTGGCTGCTGGCCGCGCTCAAGACGATCGTGGTGCCGGTGGCCGTGGCGATGCTGCTCGCGGTGCTGCTGACCCCGATGCGGCGCTTCTACCAGAAGCACCTCCGCATCGGTCGCGGCGGGTCGTCCGGTCTCTCGCTCCTCTCGCTCCTCCTCATCGTCGCGGGGCTCATCACGCTCTCGGGCCGCTCGATCGCCGGTGGGTTCGCCGACCTGAGCGACCAGGCAGTCGCGGGCATCGACGAGCTGATCCGCTGGGCGAACGAGCGATTCCAGGTGGACCTCTCCGACTACGGTGACGAGCTGCTGACCCAGCTCGAGGCGCAGCAGAGCGCCATCATCACCGGCGCCCTGGGCGCGGCGACCACGGTGGGCCATGTGGCGGTGGGCGCGCTGATCGCGCTGTTCTGCACGTTCTTCTTCCTGCACGACGGCCGGGGGATCTGGGCCTGGCTCGTCAACCTGCTGCCGATCGGTTCCCGGGAGCGCGTGCACCAGGCGGGCAGGCGCGGCATCGTCACGCTGTCGGCCTACGTGCGCACGCAGATCCTCGTGGCGTTCGTGGACGCCGTCGGCATCGGCATCGGCTCGGCGTTCTTCGTCCCGAGCCTCGCGCTGCCCATCGCCGTACTCGTCTTCGTGGGTTCGTTCGTGCCGGTGGTCGGTGCCATCGTGACCGGGTCGGTGGCCGTGGTGGTGGTGCTCGTCGCCAACGGCTGGGTGGCCGCGCTCATCATGCTCGGCGTGGTGCTCCTGGTGCAGCAGATCGAGGGCCACGTGCTCCAGCCGTTCCTCATGGGCCAGGCGGTGTCGCTGCACCCGGTCGCCGTGATCCTCGTGGTGGCGGCCGGCAGCCTTGCGGCCGGCATCGTGGGCGCACTGTTCGCCGTGCCCCTCGCGGCCCTGCTCAACACGGTGATCCTGTACCTGCACGGGCACGACAAGTTCCCCGAGCTCGGCACGGACGACCGGCTGCCGCTTCGGTGGCGGCCCGCCGACGCGGCGCCGATCCGGCTGCGGCTCCGCGGCCCCGCCGCCGCGCAGGCCGCCCTGGCCCAGCGCAGGCGCGCGGCCGCGGCCGCCGCGGGGGGTGGTGCGGCCGACGCCGGTGCGGCCGAGGGCGTGGTGACCGAGCAGGCGATCGACGAGGTCGAGAACCCCGGCGGCGCCCAGCGCTGACCTCGGGCTGAGGTCCCGGACGTGCATGTGCGGCCGTCGTCGGGCACGATGCCCGCTGTGCCACAGACTCCGGCGGCGATCCCGCCCGTCCTGCCCTCCGTCTCGCTCGACGACGTCCGAGCGGCCGCCCGCCTGCTCGACGGCGTGATCACCCGTACCCCCGTGCAGGAGAGCCGTGCCCTGACGAAGCTCACCGGGTCCCGCGTCTTCCTCAAGTGCGAGAACCTGCAGCGCGCGGGGTCGTTCAAGGTGCGAGGGGCGTACGTGCGCCTGTCTCACCTGTCGCCCCAGGAGCGGGCGCGCGGTGTCGTCGCGGCCAGCGCCGGCAACCACGCGCAGGGTGTCGCCCTCGCGGCGGGGATGCTGGGCATCGACGCCGTCGTGTACATGCCGGTGGACGCCGCGCTGCCCAAGGTGGCGGCCACCCGCGGGTACGGCGCCGACGTGCGGCTGGTCGGCGCCAGCGTGGACGACGCCCTCGCGGCGGCGCGCGTGGAGGCGGCACGCTCGGGCCGCATCCTCATCCACCCGTTCGACCACGCGGACATCGTGGCGGGGCAGGGCACCGTCGCGCTTGAGATCCTGGAGCAGGTGCCCGACGTCGCCACCGTGGTGGTCCCGCTCGGCGGCGGCGGCCTGGTCGCGGGGATCGCCGCCGTGCTGGGCGAGCTGGCGCCGCACGTCCGGGTGATCGGCGTGCAGGCCGGTGAGGCGGCGGCCTACCCCGAGTCGCTGGCCGCGGGCCGCCCGCGCACGGCCCGGCTGCGGCCCACGATGGCCGACGGCATCGCCGTCGGAACTCCCGGGGACGTGCCCTTCGGCATCGTCCGGTCGCGCGGCGTCGAGGTGCGCACCGTCACCGAGGACCAGCTCTCCCGGGCCCTGCTCGCGGTGCTCGAGCGCAGCAAGCTCGTCGTCGAGCCGGCCGGCGCGGCGGGGGTCGCGGGCCTGCTGGCGGCGGCACCGGGCGAGCTCAAGGGCCCGGTGGTCGCCGTGCTGTCGGGCGGCAACGTGGACCCGCTGGTCCTGCTCCGCCTGGTGCAGCACGGCCTCGTGGCCGCGGGGCGCTACCTGCAGCTCCGGGTGCGGCTCGTGGACAAGCCGGGCGCCCTCGCCGGGCTCGTGGAGACCATCGCGGCGTCGGGAGCCAACATCGTCCACGTGGACCACGCGCGTACCGACGTGTCCCTCGCCGTGTCCGAGGTGTCGGTGAACATCCGGCTGGAGACCAAGGGGCCCGAGCACTGCGCAGCGGTGGTGGAGCGGCTCCGGAACGCCGGTTTCGACGTCGTCACGTCGTAGGTGTCGTGCGGCGGCGTGCCCGTTCGTCGTCCAGGTGACGCGGCCGTCCCGGCCGCGCGACGATGACAACCGGGGCTGCCCGGGAGGGAGTACGTCATGAGGTACCTGATGCTGGTCGTGTCCGCGCCGGACGAGCCGGACGGCGGCCCCGCGCCCGACGTCGAGGAGTGGGTGCGCACGCACGACGCCAGCGGCGCGCGCATCCTCGGTGACCGGGTCCGTCCCCAGGAGGACGCCGTCGGTGTCCGCGTCCGTGGTGGCGAGGTCCTGGTGACCGACGGCCCGTTCGCCGAGACGAAGGAGCAGATCTTCGGCTTCGACGTGCTCGAGGCGGCCGACCTCGACGAGGCGATCGCGATCGCCGCCGGTCATCCCATGGCCTACGGCGGCGCGATCGAGCTGCGGCCCTTCTGGCCGTTCGAGGAGGGCGAGTGATGCCGCGGACGGTCGGCGAGACGCGATGACGCCGGGCGCCGACGTCGGGACCGCCGTCGCGGAGGCGTTCCGCGCCGAGTGGGGGCGGGTCCTGGCGGCGGTGGCCCGGAGCACCGGCGACCTCGAGCTCGCGGAGGAGTGCGCGCAGGAGGCGTTCGCGACGGCGCTGCAGACCTGGACCCGCGACGGCGTCCCGGACCGGCCGGGCGCCTGGCTCACCACCACCGCCCGCAACCACGCGCTCGACCGCCTGCGGCGGCGCCGGGTGGAGGGGGAGAAGGTGGCGTCCGCCGCCCGGGCCGCGGAACGGGTGGACGGGCTGCCGGGCGGCGCCGCTGCGGGCGGCGCCGACCCGGTCGCCCGGGCCGTGGTCGACGCGGCGGACGCACCGGGCTGGCCGGGGCCCGGGGACGACGACGGAGACGGCGACCTGCTGCGCCTGGTCTTCGCCTGCTGCCACCCGGCGCTGCCGCTCGAGGGCAGGGTGGCTCTCACGTTGCGCTCGCTCACCGGCATGACGACGGCGCAGGTGGCCCGGGCCTTCCTCGTGCCGGAGACGACGATGGCGCAGCGGCTCACCCGGGCGCGGCGGCGCATCCGGGACACGGGGATCTCCTTCCGGGTGCCGCCGGTGGGGCTGCTGCGGGAGCGGGTGTCGGCCGTGCTCGCCGTCCTCTACGTGCTGTTCACGGAGGGCTACGACGCCTGGGGTGAACCGGAGGACGACGCCGCCGGGGCGGTGGCGCGGCGCGCGCTGGCGGACGACGCGGTGCGGTTCGCCCGGCTCGTCGCCCGGCTCCTGCCCGACGAGCCGGAGGCGCGGGGGCTCCTCGCGCTGCTGGTGCTGCAGCACGCCCGCCGGGGTGCGCGGCTGACGGACGGCGGCGTCCCGCGGACGCTCGAGGAGCAGGACCGGTCGCTGTGGCGCCACGACGAGATTGCGGACGGCCTCGCGGTGCTGGACGACGCCCTGGCCGCCCGCAGGCCGGGGCCGTACCAGGTGCAGGCGGCCGTGGCGGCGCTGCACGCCCGGGCGGCGTCGGCCGAGGAGACCGACTGGGCCGAGATCACGGCGCTCTACGACGTGCTGGCCGGGCTGACGCCGTCGCCCGTGGTGGCGCTCAACCGGGCTGTTGCCGTCGCGATGCTCCGTGGGCCGGAGGCGGGCCTCGCCGAGGTGGACCGGGTCGCCGCCGCCCCGGAGCTCGCGGCGTACCACCTGCTCCCCGCGGTGCGGGCCGACCTGCTGCGCCGGGCCGGGCGGACCGCCGAGGCCGTCGCCGGGTACCGACGTGCGCTCGAGGTCGTGGACCGCGCGGGCGACCGCCGGCTGCTGGAACGGAGGCTGGCGGAGCTCGCCTGATTACTCCCTACGACCGCTGTGGGTATGGCTGTGGCGGGAATCCGGCCCGGATTCCCGCCACAGCCATACCCACAGCGGTCGAGCGGGCGGTCAGCCCTGGAACGGCTTGGCGCCGGTGATCTCGACCTCGATCTCGCGGCCGTTCGGCGCCGCGTAGGCGGTCTTGTCGCCCACGGACTTGCCGTTGATGGCGGCGCCGAGGGGGGAGGTGGGGGAGAACACGTCCATCTCCGTGGTGCCCGCCATCTCGCGGGAGCCCAGGAGGAACGTCATCTCGTCACCCGCCACGAGAGCGGTGACCACCATGCCCGGCTCGACCGTGCCGTCGTCGGGCGGCGTGCCGATCTGGACGTGACGCAGCTTCTCGGTGAGCTCGCGCACGCGGGCCTCGTTCTTGGCCTGCTCCTCGCGCGCCGCGTGGTAGCCGCCGTTCTCCTTGAGGTCACCCTCGTCGCGGGCGGCAGCGATGCGCTCGGCGATCTCGGTCCGGTAGGGACCGGAGAGGTGCTCCAGCTCGGCCTTGAGCCGGTCGTGCGCTTCCTGGGTGAGCCAGGTGACAGAGGCATCGGCCACGGGGGCTCTCCTTTCGTGGTGCTCGTTCGAGCGACAAGTGGCGACGCGCGTGCGCCTCCGACGGTGCGGCGGGCACGCGCGTGTACCGATCAACACTGCGTGTGAATCTCTTAGGATACCAAATGCCCGTTGAATACCGTCAGGACGTGGCCGTGCAGCTGTCGACCACGCCGGTGGTGGCCCGCTCCGTGGTGCGGACCGTGACCGTGTACTGCGCGGTGCGGGCCTCGGACGGGCCCACCTCCACCTCGAGCGCCCCCACCTGGGCGTGGGCGGTGTTCATGGCGGTGATCAGGCAGGTCGCCTCCATCCCGGGCGGCATGCTCACCTGGAACGTGACGTCGACCTGCTCCGCGCTCCCCACCGAGAACCCCACGTCGGTGAAGGACACCGGGTCCCGCTGCTGCTGTACCACCGTGAACCAGGCAGCCACGGCCACCGCGGCGGCCAGGGCGGCCGCCACCGCCACGCGGGCGCCGGTTCCGAGGCGCCGGGCGCCGGGCCGGCGGGCACCGTAGCGCTCCGCCAGGTACTCGTCGGCGGCAGCCTCGGCAGACGGGTCCTGTGGGTGGCTCATGGTTCCATTGTCCCTGAGCCCACAGGCTGCCTGGCTCCACCTTTGACCATGACCCACACCTCGACCCATACGGAGGAAACGGTGTCCGCAGCACAGCGCGAGCCGCTGCGTCTGATGGCCGTGCACGCGCACCCTGACGACGAGTCCAGCAAGGGGGCCGCGACCATGGCCCGGTACGTCGCAGAGGGGGTCGAGGTCCTGGTCGTGACCTGCACGGGCGGGGAACGCGGGGACATCCTGAACCCGAGCTTCGACGCCTCGGCCCACTCCGGCCTGGACACGCCCGAGGGCATGGCGGCGCTCCGCCGTGAGGAGATGGCCGCCGCCGCGGCGGCGCTCGGCGTGCGGCAGACGTGGCTGGGATTCGTCGACTCCGGCCTGCCGGAGGGCGACCCGCTGCCCCCGCTGCCCGAGGGCTGCTTCGCCCTGGTCCCCCTCGAGGAGGCGGCGCGACCGCTCGTCGAGCTCGTGCGCGAGTTCCGCCCGCACGTGATGACCACGTACGACCCGTCGGGCGGCTACCCGCACCCCGACCACATCAAGTGCCACGAGGTCTCGATGGAGGCGTTCCGCGCGGCGGGCGACCCCGAGCGCTACCCCGGCACCGGTGAGGCGTGGGAGCCGCTCAAGCTCTACTACGACCACGGCTTCTCGATGGCGCGCATCCGGGCGGTCCACGAGGCCATGGAGGGCGCCGGCCTGGAGTCGCCGTTCGGCGAGTGGGTCGAGTCGCGCACGGCGCGCGAGATCCCCGAGCGCCAGGTGACCACGCGGGTCCCCGTCGCGCAGTACTTCCCGCAGCGTGACGCGGCCCTGACGGCGCACGCCACGCAGATCGACCCGGAGGGCTTCTTCTTCGCGGTCCCGCGCGACCTCGAGGTCGACGTGTGGCCCTGGGAGGAGTTCGAGCTGGCCGAGTCCCGGGTCCCGCTGCCGCCCCTCGGGGAGGGGGAGCTGGAGGACGACCTGTTCGCCGGTGTCCGGGTGAACGACGAGGTGTCGGCATGAGGTCCTGGCTGCTCGCCGCGTCCGTGCCGTCCCCGTCGCCGTCGGGCGGTATGCGGCCAGGGCTCGAGGAGACCGACGTCTCTCCCGGTCTCGTGGGGTTCCTCGTCACCTTCGCGGTGGCGGCCGCGTGCGTGCTGCTCTTCATGTCGTTCACGAAGCACCTCCGGGCGGCCCGCCGCAACGCGCAGGAGCAGGGTCTGCCCGTCGAGGAGAACAAGGGCATCGGCTTCCGCCGCGAGGGCGGCCCGGCGGGTGGCGCGGCAGGTGGCGCGTCCGACGACGCCGGGTCGCCGCCCTCGTCGGGAGGTCAGCCGGGTGGTCGCGGGCCGGGCGACGGCGGGGGATCGTCGTCGGGCAGCGACAGCGGGAGCGGCTCGGGTGACTGAGGAGCCCGGCGCCGCCGCGCCGGGTGCGCCCGTGCGCGTGACGGTGGGCCAGCTCGAGGTGTCCGAGGACCACGCGGCCAACCGCGAGGCCGTCGCGGACGCCTTCCGCGAGGCCGCGAGGCTGTCGGCGGACCTGCTGGTGCTGCCGGAGTACGCGTCGGGCTACGACCGGCACGGGGTGGGCCGGGAGCATGCGGAGCCGCTCGACGGCCCGTTCGTCAGCGCGCTCCGGAGCCTGGCGAGCCGGCACGGCGTCGCGGTGGTCGCGGGCACCACGCTGCCCGGCACGGGCGAGCTGGCGGTCAACGCCATGGTCGCTGTGGACGCCGCGGGAGACCTCGCGGGCGTGTACCGCAAGGTCCACCTGTACGACGCGTTCGGCACGCGGGAGTCCGACCGGCTGGAGCCCGGCCCGGCCGGCGCGCCCCCGCTGACGCTGCGCCTCGGCGGTCTCACGTTCGGGGTGCTCACCTGCTACGACCTGCGCTTCCCGGAGTCGGCGCGGCGGGTCGTCGACGCCGGGGCGGACGTGCTGCTCTACCCCGCCGCGTGGGTCGCAGGTCCCCTCAAGGCTGACCACTGGCGCACCCTGCTCCAGGCCCGCGCGATCGAGAACACCGCGATCGCGATCGGCGTCGGCATGGCGGGCAAGGGGGTGACGGGACGGTCGCTGCTGGTGGGACCGGACGGCGTCGTCGGCCTGGAGCTGGGGGAGGCCGCCGACGTGCGCACCGTGGACCTCGACCCCGCCGGGGTGGCCGCCGCCCGCGCGGCCAACCCCTCGCTCGCCAACCGCCGTTACACGGTGGTGCCGCGGTAGCAGGGCGTCAGCGGGCCGCGACCGCCGCGATGAAGATCGCCACCGTGTGGCACGCGAAGCCCACCACGGTGAGCACGTGGAAGATCTCGTGGAACCCGAACCACCGGGGGCTGGGGTTGGGCTTCTTCGTGGCGTAGATGATCGCGCCCACCGTGTACGCCAGGCCGCCGCCCATCACGAGCCACACCACCGCAGGGCCGCCCGTCGCCCAGAACTGGCCCATGTAGCCCACCGCCACCCAGCCCAGGGCGAGGTAGATCGGCACGTAGACCCAGCGGGGGGCGTTCAGCCAGACCACGCGGGCGAGGAGCCCCAGGAGGGCGCCGCTCCAGACGATCCACAGGAGGACGGTGGCCGTCGCCTCGGGGAGCATCAGGACCGCGAGGGGCGTGTACGTGCCGGCGATGATGAGGAAGATGTTGGAGTGGTCGGCACGGCGGAGCACCCCGGCCATCCGGGGCGACCACGTGCCGCGGTGGTACACGGCGCTGGTGCCGAAGAGGAGGCACGCGCTGAGGCCGAACACGGCCACCGAGACCTTGCCTGCGACCGGGGGCGCGAGCACGACCAGCACGATGCTCGCGGCCAGGGCCAGCGGGAAGGTGCCCGCGTGGATCCAGCCGCGCAGGCGCGGCTTGAGCTGCTCGACGGCCTCCGCGACGTTGGCGGAGATGGTCTGGACCACCTCGCCGACGGTGTGGCGCACCTCGTCGAAGGCCTCGGAGACCTTCCCGTCCCGCGGCGTGTCGCCCTGGCGACCGTTCTGGTCAGCGGCTGCTGCCACAGTTCCTCCTTACGTCCGGCGCGACTGCAGACGGTAGGCGAGGCGTCGCGCCCCGCAACCTACGGTCGCGTAACTTACTCAAGCGTAGGTTATGGCGGCACGCCCGGAAAACCCGCCGTGTGAAGATCCTGCGGCTGCACCGTGCGAAGTGCCCGGGGAGCGGGCGCAGGTCCGTGGGGCAGGCGTGGTGGACGTATGGGTGTGACGCACCGGGCGCGGTAGCGTGTGTCCCGCCGGTTCGGCGATCCCTGTCCGCCCTCCTTCCTCCAGAGGTACCCGTTGCGCCTGCCCAGCCCGCTCTACAGCCTCTACGAGCGACGCCTGGCGGCGAGCCTGACCGGAGCGGCGCTGCCGCGGCACGTGGGGGTCATGCTCGACGGGAACCGTCGCTGGGCGCGGTCGTTCGGCGAGACGGCCGCGACGGGGCACCGGCGGGGCGCGGACAAGATCACAGAGTTCCTGGGCTGGGCCGAGCCGCTCGGGATCGAGGTCGTCACCCTGTGGATGCTGTCCACCGACAACCTCTCCCGCTCGGCCGAGGAGCTCTCCAACCTCCTCGACATCATCGAGGACGCCGTCCGCGACCTTGCGGACTCGGGGCGCTGGCGCCTCCGGGTGATCGGACGTCTGGACCTGCTGCCGGCGCGGCTCTCCGACGCCCTGCGGGCCGCCGCGGACAAGACCGAGGGGGTCGAGGGTCTGCAGGTCAACGTGGCCATCGGCTACGGGGGGCGCCACGAGATCGCCGACGCGGTGCGGTCCTACCTGGCGTCGCAGGCCGACAGCGGGGCCACCCTCGCCGAGCTCGCCGAGCGCATCGACGTGGAGCACATCGCCGAGCACCTGTACACGCGCGGGCAGCCTGACCCGGAGCTGGTCATCCGCACGTCGGGCGAGCAGCGGCTGGGCGGGTTCCTCATGTGGCAGAGCCAGCACACCGAGTTCTACTTCTGCGAGGCCTACTGGCCCGCGTTCCGGCGCGTCGACTTCCTGCGTGCGCTCCGCGACTACTCGCAGCGAGAGCGCCGCCTCGGCAAGTGACGTTCCCCGCTCGAGCCGCCGCGCCTGACGCGTGAGCGGACGGGCACGCGGGTAGCCTGCCGTGGATCCGAGGGAGGCGAGATGAAGGCACCTGACAGCAGTCCGGCACCGTCGGCACGGGAGGCGGCCGAGACCTGGGAGTCGCTCTTCCGCACCCAGGTGGCCCTGATGCGGCGGCTCCGGGCCGACGACATCTGGGGCGACCTGAGCATGCGGGAGTACGACGTGCTCTTCACGCTCGCAGCGGCGGGCGCCGGCCCGGGCGACACAGGCATGCGCCTGCGCGACCTCAACGAGGGCATCCTCATGGCCCAGTCCTCCCTGTCCCGGATGGTCGAGCGCCTCGAGGGCCGCGGGCTCGTGGCTCGCGCCCCGGACCCGGAGGACGGCCGGGGCACCCTGGTGAGCCTGACGCCCGAGGGGGTCCGCGTCCAGAAGGAGCTCGGCCGGCGGCACGTCCGGTCCATCGCCCACTACCTCGGCGGTGCGCTGGACAGCGCGGAGATGGCGACGATCCGCGACCTGCTCGACCGGCTCCGCGCGGCCCAGGCAGACATCCCCGACGCCTGACCGTGGACGTCGCGCCGGGCTCGTCGTCGTAGGCTGGCGCCGTGTTCCGCTTCCCGGTCCGGTCCGGCCCCGCCGAGCCGTGGATCGTGCTCTGCCTCGCCGTGACCGCCGTCCTGGCCTCGCTGGCCGCAGGCTTCGCCGACCCTCCGTACGCGACGGGTGACGAGGCTCCCCACGTCGACTACGCCTACCAGGTGTGGCACGGCGGGCTGCCCGTGTTCGAGGACGGGCTCCGGCTACGACCGCCGGGCGCGTGGCTCGCGCCCGTGCAGTGGACGGCACAGCACCCGCCGCTCTTCTACCTCCTGGTCGCGCCCCTGGTGGGCCCGCTGGCCGACGCGGGCCACCCCGTCGCCGCCGTCTACGCGGCCCGCGCCGTCAACGCGCTGCTGCACGGGGCGCTGGTGGGCGCGGCCTGGTGGTCGGCCCGCAGGCTGACGCGGCCAGGCAGCAGGGTCCCCCTCCTCACGGCGCTGGTCGTGGCTCTGATGGCCCAGGCGGCCCGGCTCGGCGGCTCCGCATACAACGACCTGCTCGCGACGCTGCTCGTCACCGTGCTCTTCGGTCTGTGCGGCAGCGCGGTGCGGCGGGGCCTCGACGCGCGCCTGGTGGCCGCGATCTCGCTCGTCGCCGCCGCGTGCTCGCTCACCCGCACCTCGGCCACCATCGTGGCGGTGGTCTGCTGCGGGTTCGCGCTGCTGGCTCAGCTGCTGCGCGCCTGGCGGCCTGGGGCCGACGGCGCCTCGGTCTCCTGGCGGCCCGCCGTCGCCCTGCTCGTGGCGGCGCCCGTGGCCGTGCTCGCGGCGAGCGGCTGGTTCTACCTCCGCAACTACCGTCTGACCGGGAACCTCACCGGGAGCCACTTCGACTGGTCGCTCGAGAACCAGGGCCGGGTGCCCCGTTCGCTGGCCCAGGTCCTCGCCGACCCCGTGACCTGGGGCCGGCTGCCTGACCTGTTCTGGTGGGGTGGACCCCTGCCGCGCGGGTACGCCGCCGTCACGATGGTGGTCACGGTGCTGGTGCTGGTGTACGCGCCGGTGATCGCCGCGCTGGTGGCGGTGGTGCGGCGCCGTCGTGCCGCGGCCCGGCACCCCGCGGGGGCCGGCCAGGCCGCCGCGGGGGCCGGCCAGGCCGCCGCGGGCGCCGCGAACCCGCTGCTCGTCGCGCTGCCCGCCGTCGCCTTCGGGGTGACCGTCCTGGTGCAGCTCCTGTACTCGACCAACGGCGGGGGTCTCTACCCGCGGTACCTGCTCCCGGTCGCCCTCCCGCTCGCGCTCGGGATCGCCGCGGGGCTCGCGCTGGCGCCGCGGGTCCTCGTCCCGGTGTGGTCGGCCGTCGTGGCGGTGGACGGGGTGGTCTGGGTGGTGCTGCGGCTCCTCGAGCCGATGGACCCGGGCCGTTACACCTCGGCCCCGGTGCCGGCAGTCGTCGCGACGGTGCTGGCGCTCGGGGCCGGCGTGGTGTCCGTGGCGATGGTGAGAGCGACGGCCGTCCGAGCGAACGTCGTCGACGCGAGGACCGCCGCGACCCCGGCCGACGCCGCCAGGGCCAGCACCAGCCCTGCCTGAGGCCCGGTGAGCGGGCTCCACGCGAGCCATCGCGCCGCCGCCGTCCCGAGCGGCTCGCCGGGGCCGCGGTACATGCCCGCGAAGGCCACGGCCAGGCTCGCCGCCGCGATGACCAGACCTGCGGTCACGACCACGGGCACCGCCCTGCCGAGCGCCAGGGGCCACCGGGAGAGCAGGGCGCGCAGGCCGACGGCGAACGCGACAGCCAGGGCCGTGAGTCCCGCGAACACGTAGCGGCCCTGCAGGGCGGTGATCCACCCGTGCTCCTGGTAGAACGCCCAGCCGTTGACGAGGACGAACAGGGCGAGCAGCCCGGGCAGGGCCAGGAGGGTGCCGACCTCGCGACGGTGGCCGCGCGCCACGACCGCGGCGAGGCAGACGAGGATCAGGAGCCAGGTGGCGACGAGCACGACGGTGGGGTTCGCCCGCAGCTCGAGCCAGCCGAAGCTGCCCCAGAAGGAGCGGGTCAGCATCCGCCACGCCGTGGGCAGGTAGTCACCGAGCCCGCCGGCCGGCTGGCTGGGGTAGGTGGGCGGCATGCCTACCGGCTGGACCGTGCCGTGGACGAGGATGTTCCGCGCCCACCACCAGCCGCCCACCGCGAAGGCCACGACGAGGGCGAGGCCCGCCCGCAGCGAGCGGGCAGCCCACGAGGGGGCACGGCCGAGGTCGGGCGCACCGGTCGCAAGGAGGAACGCGAGCACCACTGTGGGCAGCGCGAACCCCGGCATGATCTTGGTCAGGAGGCCCAGCCCGACGACGAGCCCCACGAGCGCGGCCGTGCGCCACGACCGGTCACCCGTGAGCACCCGCACGCAGAGGTAGGTGAGGACGGCTCCCGTGAGGGTCACGAGCGAGTCGTTCGTGACGCTGGCGAGGATGTGTCCCGACTGCGGGATGAAGAGCGGGAACGCGGCTGCGAGCAGGGCCGCCGGCCGGGATCCCGTGAGGCGCCGGACCGAGGCGGCGGCCAGCGGCGCGAGGGGCACAAGGAGCGCCACATCCAGCAGCCGCACCGCCAGCAGCATCACGTCCCACCGCGCCTCCGCCAGTCCGGTCGCCCGGAGGAAGGCGGCGCCGAGCGCGTAGTAGAGGGGTGGGTGCTGCGTCATCTGGTCGACGACCGGCCGGAGGCCGCCGTCGTGCGGCTCCGGGAGCGCGTTCTCGGCAGTGACGTGCACGCGCTCGGCGTCGGGGACGGGGGCGACGTCGACGAACTGCGGCTTCTCCTCACGGAGCGCGTAGCGGCCTGGCAGGTCGGCCCACCGGGCGGACTGCTCCTGCGCCTGCGTGACCGCCGGGCCGAGGTAGGCCTCGCCGGGCTCCGGCCAGCCGCCCCCGTGCGCGAGGCGCACGATGCTGTTCAGGTGCTGCGTCTCGTCAGGAGCGCGGAACCCGGGCGTGAGCACCGCCCAGGTGGTCGCGGTCAGCGCCACGAGGACGCAGACGAGGGTCAGCGCGGCGCGGTAGTGCCGCTCGGTCTGGGTGTGCGGGCGGACCGGTACGGGGCTCATCGTCTGCTTCCGTCGACGGGTTCATCGTCACGGCGCCGTTGCCAGGTCCAGTGTGCCCGAGAATCACCCCCTCGCCCACGCCGGGAGAAATATGCCCGCACGGCGTGCCGCCCGGCGAGGGACGTCCGGCGCGGTCCACCCGCCGGTGGGGGAATGTCGGGTTGCACCCGGTCCTGGGGCTGCGGCGGCGGAGGGAGGTCTGTAGCGTCGGCGCATGCCACGATCGGTCTACCGAGACCCGGCCGGCGCCATGGCCGTCCGGGACCACTGCAGGAACACCCTGAGCGCGTGGTCGACAAGCTTCGGCTCCGCGATGCTGACCACCACCGCCGGGCGGACGCACGCCGTCTTCACCGGCTCGGGCGGGCCCACCGTCGTGGTGGTGCCCGGTACCAACATCAGCGGCGTGCTCCTCGAGCGGTTCGCCGCGGTGCTGGCCCGCGCGCACCGGGTGGTCCTGCTGGACGTGCCCGGGCAGCCGGGCCTGAGCGACGAGCAGCCGCCCGGCGGCGACCGGCTCCCCGTCTACGGCGGCTGGCTTGCCGAGGCGCTGCAGGAGGTTGCGCCGGACGGGGCCACGGTGGTGGGGCACTCGCTGGGTGCCGCCATCGCGCTGGCCTGCGGGTCACCCCTCGTGCGGGCCCGCGTCCTCGTCTCGCCCGCCGGGCTGGCACCGCTCCGCGTCACGCCCGCGATCCTGGCCGCCACGGTCGGCTGGCAGGTCCGTCAGGGCACGGAGCCGAGCGTCACGCTCCTGCGGCACCTGGTCGCGCCGGGTGCGGAGGTGCCCCCGCCGCTCGTGGAGTGGTTCGAGCTGCTCGCGACGCACTGCCGCACGTCGCTCGCGCCGTCGCCGCTGCCCGGCCGGCTCCTCGCGGCGCGGGCGGACGTCCCGCGTGCCGTCGTGACGGGCGCGCACGACGTCTTCCTGCCCGCGCGCCGCCTCCGCGGGCCGGCGGGCAAGCACCTGGGCGCGGACGTCGAGGAGGTGCCCGAGGCCGGTCACCTCCTGCTGGACGAGCAGCCGGCCCGGGTGGTCGCGCTGGTGGACCAGGTCCTCAAGACCCGGCCCGCGGCCTGAGCGGCCCGCCGGTCCCGCTCAGCGGTGGTGCGGCGGCGTCTCGTAGAGGGCGTGCTCGGTGTGCTGGAGCACGTTCGTCACGAGCGCGGCCACGTGCTCGTCGGGCTGCCCGTAGTAGACGGTCCGGCCGTGCTTCCGTGTGGTCACCAGGTGCCCCGCGCGCAGCTTGGCGAGGTGCTGAGACACCGCGGGCGTGGGCCGGTCGAGGGCCTCCGCGATGTCGCTCACCGACATCTCCGTCCCGTCGAGCATCGCGAGGACGGCCAGCCGGGTGCGGTCGGCGAGCAGGCGCAGCACCTCGACGGCGTGGTCGAGCTCCGGTTCGGTGGGGGTGTGCCGCAGGGTTGCCACGCCGCTCATGATCGCACCCTCGCCCGTGGCCAGAGGGCGACCGCGGCCAGCGTGGCGGCACCGGCCGTCCCGGCCAGGACCAGGGCTGTGCCGCCCAGGCTCGTGGCGCCGAGCCAGCCGGCCAGCGGGTACGTGACGAGCCAGCACGCGTGCGAGAGGGAGAAGTCGGCGGCGAAGGCGTCGGCGAGGTCCTGTGGTGGGACCTCCCGCCGGAGGATGCGGCCGACGGGCGTCTCGGCCGCGGCCCAGCCGACGCCGGCCAGCACCCAGAGGACGCCGGTCGCGACGAGCGGCCCGGTGCCCCGGCCACCCGCGAGGGCGAGCGGGACGAGCGCCGTCGCCACGGCGAGCACCACGCCGCCGCCGAGCATGACCCGCTTCTCGGGGAGCCGGCGCAGCACGGCGGGCAGCACCACCGCCCCGGCCATCGAGCCCGCACCGTTGGCGGCGAGCAGCAGGGCGACGGCACCCTCGCCGGCACCGAAGGTGCCCCGCACGATCGTCACCGTCTGCACCAGCACGAAGGCTCCCCCCGCGGCGACTGCGAGGTTGAGCACCAGGAGCGGCCGGAGGGCGGGCAGCCGGAAGAACAGGAGGATGCCGTGCCGGGCCCGTCGGTCGAACGGCAGCTCGGGCGTGTCGTCGTCGGCCATGACGTCCCTGGTGCGACGGGGGAGCGCGACGGACAGGACCAGGAGGGCCGAGCCGGCGAAGCCGGCCGCCGTGCCGAGGAACAGGGACGACGACGGCAGGACCAGCAGCGCCGCCGCCGCGAGCAGGGGCGACAGGACGGACTCGAGGTCCGTCGCGAGCCGGGAGAGGGAGAGGGCGCCGGTGTAGTCGTCCTCGTCGGGCAGCACGTCGGGGATGACGGAGTGGAACGTGGGCAGGAAGGCCGCCGAGGCGACCTGCAGGACGAACACGAGCGCGAAGACCTGCCACACCTCGCTGACGAACGGCAGGCTCAGCGCCACCGCGAACCGGACCGCGTCCGACCCGACCAGGACCGCCCGCCGGGGGAGCCGCACGAGAGCGGCGGCCGCGAGCGGTGCGAACACCACGTAGGCGACCATCTTGATCGCCAGTGCGGTCCCGAGCACGCCGCCCGCGTCGTCCGGGTCCAGGTCGTAGGCGAGCAGGCCGAGGGCGACGGTCAGCAGGCCCGTCCCGGCCAGGGCGACGACCTGGGCCAGGAAGAGCTGCCGGTAGGTGCGGTGGGAGAGGGCGCGCAACACACTTGCATCTTTGCATAGGTGCGTGAGTGCGCAAATATCGCGCGCTATCCGGCAGGCCGGATGCCGGGCGGGTCGGGCGCGCCGGGCGGGTCGGCCGGGTCGGGCGGGTCGGCCGGGTCGGCCGGGTCGGGCGGGTCGGCCGGGTCGGGCCCGGCGGGCGGCAGGGCTGTCCGGCCCGCGTGGCGCAGGGCCGTCAGGGTCTCGCGCACTGCGACCCGCGAGGTGGCCGTGCGCCGGGCCACGAGGTGGATGTCGCGCAGCACCGGGTCGGTCAGGGGAACCGCCCGGACGGCGTAGCGGTCGTCGACGGCGAGGAGCGGCAGCAGCGTCACGGACAGCCCTGCCTCGACGTGCCGCAGCATGGGACCGAACCCGGCGAAACGCGCGGTGACGCGGGGATGGAAGCCGGCTCGGAGGCACCACCGCTCACCGAGGTCGGCGAGGTGGGCGCCCGGGTGCTCGAAGGCCCACGCCTCGTCCGCCAGGGCGGCGAGCCGGAGAGGACCCTCGCACAGGTCGGACCGTGACGCGGGGACCACGAGCACCACGGGGTCCGACGCGAGGTGGATCCGCACGAGCCCAGGGCCCGTGACCACCGGTGCGTCCGGGAAGTCCGCGCTGACCGCCACGTCCACCTCGCCGCGCTGCACCGCGGGCACGCTCACGACGGGTTCCGCCTCGGTCAGCTCCAGCGAGATCCGCGGGTACTCGCCGGTGACCCGCTGCACGGCAGGCAGCAGGATGCTGTGGAAGGCGCTCGTGAAGGCCGCGACCCGCACGAGGCCGGTGGCCTCGTCGTGGAGGTGCGCGATCTCCGCCTCCACCGAGTCCATGTGGTCGAGGATCTCCGCCGCGCGCTGCGCGAGCACCACCCCCACGGGGGTGAGCCGGATCCGCCGCCCGGCCCGCTCGAAGAGCGCGGCACGCACCTCCGTCTCCAGCAGCGTGAGCTGCTGGGACACGCTCGACGGGCTCTGGTGCACGGACTCCGCCACGGCCCGGACCGTGCCGAGCAGGTGGAGCTGGTGGAGCAGGCGGAGCCGCCAGGGGTTCAGCACACCTCCACTGTACGGCTGTGCCGAACAAACACATCGGAAACGCGACATGGACCCGCACAATCGCGCCGCCGTATTTTCCGAGCATGAAGATCGGCATCCCTACCGAGATCAAGAACAACGAGAACCGCGTCGCCATCACCCCGGCCGGCGTGCACGAGCTCGCCACCCGCGGGCATCGCGTTCTCGTCCAGGCCGGCGCGGGCACGGGCTCGGGCTTCACGGACGACGCGTACCGCGTGGCGGGGGCCAGGACCGTCCCCACCGCCGAGGAGGTCTGGGCCGAGGCCGACCTCCTCGTCAAGGTCAAGGAGCCCGTGGAGCCCGAGTACGCGCTGCTGCGGCCCGACCAGGTCCTGTTCACCTACCTCCACCTCGCCGCCTCGAAGCCCTGCACCGATGCACTGCTCGCGGCGGGCACCACCGCCATCGCCTACGAGACCGTCCAGCTCCCCGACCGTTCGCTCCCGCTCCTGTCGCCCATGAGCGAGGTGGCGGGCCGCCTGTCCGTCCAGGTGGGCGGCTACCACCTGATGCGCGCGGCCGGAGGAGCGGGCGTGCTCCTCGGCGGCGTGCCGGGCACGCCGCCCGCCAAGGTGGTGGTGATCGGCGGCGGCGTCGCGGGAGAGCACGCGGCGGCGAACGCGATCGGCATGGGCGCCGACGTGACCATCGTGGACATCTCCCTGCCCCAGCTCCGCCGGCTGGAGGCGCGCTTCGGCGGCGCCGTGCAGACCCGGGCCTCGACCCACTACGAGATCGCGGAGCAGGTGTCGTCGGCGGACCTCGTCATCGGGTCCGTCCTGGTGCCCGGCGCCGCGGCCCCCAAGCTGGTCACGGACGCCATGGTGGCCTCCGCCAAGCCCGGCTCGGTGTTCGTCGACATCGCGATCGACCAGGGCGGCTGCTTCGAGGGCTCGCGCCCCACCACGCACGACGAGCCC
This sequence comes from Antribacter sp. NEAU-D49, assembly GCF_057158775.1. NCBI lineage: Bacteria > Bacillati > Actinomycetota > Actinomycetes > Micrococcales > Promicromonosporaceae > Antribacter > Antribacter sp. NEAU-D49. The sequence goes on from NZ_JBXTSN010000014.1 coordinate 33,150, forward strand.
ACGTACCGCGTCCACGACTCCGTCTACTACTGCGTCGCCAACATGCCCGGGGCCGTGCCGGCGACGTCGACCCGTGCGCTGACCAACGCGACCCTCCCGTACGTGGTCGCCCTGGCCGAGCAGGGCTGGCGGGCTGCCCTCGCCGCCGACCCCGCCCTGGCCCAGGGGCTCAGCACGCACGCCGGCCGGATCACGAGCGCGCCGGTGGCCGCCGCGTTCGGCGCGCCGTGGACGGACGTGGCGGAGGCGCTGACGGCCTGACCCTCGGCGCGCGTCAGCCCGGCAGCCGCGCACATCACTTCGGCAGTTCGTCGTCGGTGCAGTTCGAACTGCCGAACCGACGACGAACTGCCGAACCAATGTGCGCGGACGGCTCCGCGCTCTGTCGGTGGCTGCCTCTACGATCATCGACGTGAAGCCGCTGCACGTCGTCGTCGCCCCGGACTCCTTCAAGGGGAGCCTCTCCGCGTCCGAGGTGGCGCACGCCGTCGCCGAGGGCGTGCGGTCCGTCGCGCCGGACGCGGAGGTGACCTGCCTGCCCATGGCCGACGGCGGCGAGGGCACGCTCGACGCCCTGCTCACCGTCTGGGGCACGGACCCGCAGGAGATCGCGACGGTCGACGCCGTCGGGCGTGCTGCCACCGCCCGCTGGGCCACGTCGCCCGACGGCCGGGTGGGGGTGGTGGAGCTCGCCGAGGCGAGCGGACTGCCCCGCGTGAGCGACGCGCCGCTCCAGCCGTTGCACGCGAGCACCCGGGGCACCGGCGAGCTCGCCGCGGCGGTCCTCGACGCGGGCGTCGAGGAGGTGCTGGTCTGCCTCGGCGGCTCCGCGTCGACGGACGGCGGGTCGGGGGTGCTCGCCGGTCTCGGCGTCCGCCTCCTGGACGAGGCGGGCGAGCCGGTGCCCGACGGCGGGGAGGGCCTCTCGCGGGCGACGAGCCTGGACCTGTCGGCACTGCACCCGAGGGCGCGCGAGGTGCGCTGGCGCCTCGCGGTGGACGTGACCAACCCGCTGGTGGGCGAGCACGGTGCTGCCCAGGTGTTCGGCCCGCAGAAGGGGGCCAACCCCGGCGAGGTGGCGTTCCTCGACGCCGCGCTCGACCGCTGGGCCGGCCTGCTGGAGGCCGAGACCGGGGTGGCGGTCCGCGACCTGGCAGGTGCGGGTGCGGCGGGCGGGGTGCCGTCGGCGCTCGTGGCCCTGTTCGGCGCCGAGCTCGAGCGGGGCGCCACCCTGGTCGCGGAGGCGATCGGGCTGCCCGCCGCGGTGGCGCAGGCCGACCTCGTGATCACCGGCGAGGGGTCGTTCGACTCGCAGTCGGTCCGTGGCAAGGTGGCCGACGGCATCGCCCGGATCGCCGCGGCCGCGCCGGGCCGGCCGCCCGTCGTGGTGGTGGCGGGCCAGGTGCTGCTCCCGGCGGCGCGTGTGCGCGAGGCGGGAATCACCGCGGCGTTCTCCATCGCGCCGGGGCCGGTGGAGCTCGCCGAGCTGATCGCCCGGACGGCGACGCGGCTCACGGACCTGGCCGCGACGGTGACGAACCTGCACCTGGCGTCGCGGCCCACTACCTGACGGCGGTTCCACGATCAGGCGATCGTGCAGCGAAACGGGCCGCGAACGCTGCACGATCGCCTGACCGCGGACGGGGCTGTCGGCGAGACGTCAGACCCAGGACCGCAGCGGCGCCACGCGTCAGGCGAGCGGCTGGCGCTCCGCCCAGGCCTCCAGCGTGGTGCGCGGGCCCGTGAAGAACGGGACCTCCTCGCGCACGTGGCGGCGGGCCTCGGTGGCGCGGAGGTCGCGCATGAGGTCGACGATGCGGTGCAGCTCGTCCGCCTCGAAGGCGAGGATCCACTCGTAGTCGCCGAGGGCGAACGCGGAGACCGTGTTGGCCCGCACGTCCTTGTACCCGGCGGCGGCCATGCCGTGGTCGCGGAGCATGGTGCGGCGCTCGTCCTCGGGCAGGAGGTACCAGTCGTAGGACCGCACGAACGGGTACACCGAGATGTAGCCGCGCGGCTGCTCGCCCGCGAGGAACGCCGGCACGTGGCCGCGGTTGAACTCGGCGGGCCGGTGCATGGCGGCCACGGACCACACGGGGTCGAGCGCCCGGCCGAGCGCCGACGCGCGGAGGCGCTGGTACGCGCCCTGCACGGACTCGATGGACGGGCCGTGGGTCCAGAGCATGAGGTCGGCGTCCGAGCGGAGGCCGCCCACGTCGTACCAGCCGCGCACCACCAGGTCGCCGGTGGCGGCGGCGGGATCGCCCGTGCCGCCCACTGCGGCCTCGGCGTCGGCCACCAGCTCGTGGCGCTCGTCTCGGTCCTCCGGGAGCGTCTCGCTCAGGGAGAACACCGAGAACATCGTGTAGCGGATCGACGCGTTGATCGCGGCGGTGTCGATCTCGTGCCCGGTGTCGCCGTGGACGTGGCCGGGCGTGGGGGATTCGGTCATCGGTGCAGGTCCTCCGAGCAGAGTGCCGGGATGCCGCTGGGCTCCTCGTGGCGCCGCAGGCAGCAGTCCGGCGGGGTGACGGACGGGAAGGCGGGCAGGGTGCCCACCGTAGCCTCGTCGACCTGCTCGCCGCGGGCGAGCGCTGCCCGCTCCAGGAGCAGGTCCACGAGGCCCCGCACGAAGGGCTCGCGCGTGCCGACGGTCGCGGCGCGCACGGCGTGCAGGCCGAGGTCGCGCGCGGTGGCGAGCGCCTCGGTGTCGAGGTCGTAGGCGACCTCCATGTGGTCGGAGACGAAGCCGATGGGCGACAGCACCACGTCGCGCACGCCCTCGGCGGCGAGGGCCTCGAGGTGGTCGTTCACGTCGGGCTCGAGCCACGGCTGGCTCGGCGGGCCCGACCGCGAGCAATAGGCGAGGTCCCAGGGCACGTCGTGGCCGAGCCGCTCCGACACGGCCGCGGCGATGACCGCGCCCACGTCGAGGTGCTGCTCGGAGTAGGTCGCGTGGCCCACGCCGGAGGCGGCCTCCATCGTGTCCGGGATGGAGTGCGTGACGAAGACGAGCCGGGCCCCGGCGGGCGAGCCGCCCGCGGCGGCCAGGTCGTCGAAGGCCTCGGCCACCGCGTCGATGTTGGCCTGCACGAAGCCGGGGTGGTTGAAGTAGGACCGGATCTTGTCGAACTGGATCCCGGTGGAACCCTCCGGCCCGAGCCGGCCCCGCTTGTCGAGCGTGACGGCGAGGTCCTCGCGGTACTGCCGGCAGCCCGAGTACGAGGAGTAGGCACTGGTGACGAGTGCGACGGCGCGCTCAGCCCCCAGCTTCTCCAGCTCGTCGATCGCGTCGCTGGTGTACGGCTCCCAGTTGCGGTTGCCCCACACGACGGGCAGGTCGAGCCCCCGGCGGGCGAGCTCGGCCTCGAGCGCGGCCTTGAGCGCGAGGTTCTGCTCGTTGATGGGGCTCTTGCCGCCGAAGCCGTAGTAGTGCTCGCCGACCTCTTCGAGCCGCGAGTCGGGGATCCCCTTGCCGGCGGTGACGTTCCGCAGGAACGGGACCACGTCCTCCGGCTTGTTGGGGCCGCCGAACGAGTACAGGAGCAGGGCGTCGTACGGGGCCGCGTCGGGCGCCGTCGACCGGGGGGAGTTCGAGGGCATGGCGCCAATCTTTTCACTCCCGGACCGATGCACCGCCGTGAGGAGGCCGGGACGGGACGTGACATTGACGGGACGACTTGTCAGAACCGCCTCAGCGCTTCGGCCAGTGCCACGCCGGCACGTCGAACGGGCCGTCCTGGCCGGCCACCACAGTGGCACCCAGCTCCTTGAGCAGCTCGACCCGCAGCAGGCCGCCCTCGGGGAGCAGCCCCCGCGGCCCGACGACGTCGCGCCCGCCCAGCGCGTCCATCAGCGGCTGGGAGTGGGTCACCACGAGCACCTGCGTGACGCTGGCGGCCCGCGCTACCAGCGCTGCCAGGGCCGGGAGCAGCTCGGGGTGGAGGGAGGTCTCCGGCTCGTTGAGCACGAGGAGTCGCGGCGGCCGCGGGCTCAGCAGGGCGGCGACCCACAGGAGGTAGCGCAGCGTGCCGTCGGACAGCTCGGCCGCCCGCAGCGGGCGCAGCAGCCCGTGCTGGCGGAGCGTGACCTCGAACCGGCCGTCGTCCTGGGTGACGGCGAGGCGGGCGCCCGGGAACGCGCGGGACACCGCCTCGTCCAGCTCCTCGCCCCGGCCCAGGTCACGGACGGTCTCCAGGGCGGCGGCGAGGTCGGACCCGTCGTGGGCGAGGACCGGGGTGCGGGTACCCACCTGTACCGCTCGGGCGGGCGCCCCGGGGTCGGTGCGGAACTGGTCGTAGAACCGCCAGGAACGGAGCTGTTCGCGCACGTCGACGAGCTCAGGAGCGCCCACGGGGTCTACCACCTCCGTCAGGACCGACTCGAAGGGCCGGAGGGTCGCGACAGGCGTGCTCCAGCCGCCGTCGATGCCCCGGAGCCGCACCGCCGGGCCGTGGCGCTCGGCGACGAGGGTGCTGGGGCGGGGCGCCGGACCCGTCCAGACGGACTCGACCTTGACCTCGGGGTCCAGCGGGAACGCCCCGGGCACCTGTGGCAGGCCCAGGTCGATCGCGTACCCCAGACCGTCGCTCGCGAACCCCAGCCGCAGCGCGACCGGGCCGGACCGGACCGTCCCCTGCACGGGCGCGCGCCCCTCGCGCACCGCCCGGCCGTGCACCTCGGGACCCGCCCACAGCGTCGAGGACAGCCCGCCCTCGCGGGCCAGCGCCCCGATCGCGCCGCCCAGCGCCACCTCGGACAGCAGCCGCAGCGACCGGTACAGCGACGACTTGCCTGCGCCGTTGGCCCCGGTCACGACGGTGAGCCGGCCCAGGGGCAGCACAAGCTTGCGGAGGGAGCGGTAACCCTCGACGGCCACGGTGCGGATCTGGTCCTCGGTCATGCCGCCACGCTACGGGCGGTCACCCACACGCCCTGGCGCGGCCACCACCTCACGGCCGCGTGGCCACGACCCCCAGTGCCCCGGCCTCCTCGTCCTCGACCACCCGGGCGGTCAGTCCGGTCACCTGCACCGCGCCGACGGCGGCGCTCACCTGCGTCTCGCCCACCTCGAACAGGAGGTGGCCCGCTGGACGGAGCCAGCCGGGGGCGACATCGATCACGCGTCGCAGGACGTCCAGGCCGTCCGCGCCGCCGTCGAGCGTGAACAAGGGCTCGTGGTCGCGCGCCTCCGGCGGCAGGAACGCGATCGCGGCCGTGGGTACGTAGGGCGCGTTGCAGAGGAGCAGGTCGACCCGGCCGCGCAGGGCCCGGGGGAGCGGGGCGTCGAGGTCGCCGGCCGAGGCGGTCGCGGAGACCCGGCCCGGGCCGGCGCCCGACGCGACGCCCGGGCCCGAGGGCAGCCCTGCGCGCGTCGTCGCGCCCTGCCACGCCGACAGCCCCGCCAGGTTCCGCCGCGCAACGGCCACGGCGACGGGGTCCACGTCGGCCGCGTGCAGCTCCACCTCCCGGCCGGCCGCCGCGAGCCTGGCCGCGACCGCACCGCCCACCGCTCCGGAGCCGCAGCAGAGGTCCACGACCGCGACGGCTCCCGCGACCGGGGCCAGGCGCACAGCCTCGGTGACCAGGAGCTCCGTGCGCTGCCGAGGGACGAAGACGCCGTCGTCGACCGCCCACCGCCGGCCCGCGAACTCGACCCACCCGACGAGGTGCTCCAGGGGACGGCCGTCGACCCGCCCGGCGACGAGCCGTTCGAGCCGGGCGGCGTCGCCGTCGGCGGCCTCGACGAGGATCGCCGCCTCGTCCTCCGCGAAGACGCAGCCGGCCGCGCGGAGGCGAGCGACGACGTCGTCGGCTGCGGAGGAGGAGGTCACCGCCCGATCCTAGGCGGCGGGCCGACCCGCCTGCCGTGATCGGCAGTCCGTCGGATGATCGGCAGCCCGGGCTGCCGACCATCCGACGGACTGCCGATCATCAGGCAGGCTGGCCCGTGTACGCCTGGAGGTGGGTGGTCAGCTCACGGGTAGAGCCCGCGGATCTGGTGCGCCTCGGCGACGCGCTTGACCCCGATCACGAGGGCCGCGTCGCGGAGGGAGACGTCCTCGCGCCGGGCCAGGCCCGACACGTCCGCGTAGGCCGAGACCATGCGGTGCTCGAGCTTGTCGGCGATCTCCTGCTCGGTCCACCAGTAGGTCTGGTTGGCCTGGACCCACTCGAAGTAGGAGACGACGACGCCCCCGGCGTTCGCGAGCACGTCCGGCACCACGGTGACGCCGTTCTTGGCGAGCAGCACGTCGCCGGCGGCGGTGGTGGGCCCGTTCGCGCCCTCGACGACGTACCGGGCGCGCACGTGGCCGGCGGTGTGCTCGTCGAGCACGCCCTCGATGGCCGCGGGAACCAGCACGTCGACCGGCAGCGCGAGCAGCTCGGTGTTGCTGACCGGGGTTGAGTCGGCGAACCCGACCACGGACCCCGTCGCCGCGACGTGCTCCAGGAGGCGCGTCAGGTCCAGGCCGTCGTCGTTGCGCACGCCGCCGTACTGGTCGCTGACCGCGACGACCCGGGCGCCGCGCTCGGCGAAGATCGCCGCCGCGTGCGAGCCCACCTTGCCGAAGCCCTGGATGGCGACGGTCACGTCCTCGAGGCGCTCCCCGGCGTCGGCCAGGGCCGCGGCGGTGACGTGCACGATGCCCGCGGAGGTCGCGGTGCCGCGGCCGAGCGAGCCGCCCACCGCGAGCGGCTTGCCCGTCACGACGGCCGGGATGGTGAAGCCGCGGTTGACCGAGTAGGTGTCCATGACCCAGGCCATGGTCTGCTCGTCGGTGCCCATGTCGGGCGCCATGATGTCGGTGTCCGGGCCGATCATCGGCATGATCTCGGACGTGTAGCGGCGGGTGACCCGCTCCAGCTCCGAGCGGGAGAAGCCGCGGGGGTCGATGGCGACGCCGCCCTTGGCGCCGCCGTACGGAAGGTCGACCACGCCGCACTTCCACGTCATCCACATCGCGAGGGCTCGCACCTCGTCGATGTCGACGCCGGGGTGGTAGCGCAGCCCGCCCTTGCCGGGGCCCCGGCTGAAGTTGTGCTGCACGCGGAAGCCGTGGAAGAGGTTGATCTCGCCGTCGTCCCGGCGCAGCGGGACGGCCACGTGGATCTCGCGGCGGGGGGTGGCCAGCATGCGGTGCAGGCCCTCGTCGTAGCCCAGGATGTCCACCGCGGCGGCGAGCTGCGAGTGCGCGGTGGCGAGGGGGGACCCCTCGGCCGGGCGGGACGTGGTGGGTTCGATGGGGCTCGTGAACGTCGTCGTCACGGTTCCTCCGGAAGCAAGCGCCCGGGTGGGGCGCCGGTGGCGCGGCGCGGGATGATGCGCCTCGGTCTCAACATAGCGCGGGTTCGCGCTGTCCAGCGTCCCGTCGGCCGCGCGTCAGCCGCGCTCGGTCAGGCGCCAGGCCGCGGGCAGCAGCACGCCCGCGAGGACGGCCTTGATCGCGTCGCCCGGGAGGAACGTCAGGGCCCCGGCCGCGAGGGCCTCGCCGGGTGCCATGCCGGCCACCACGGCGAGCCACGGGACGCCGATCGCGTAGATCACGACGGTGCCGGTGGCGAAGGCGAGCACGGTCCCGAGCACGCCGCGGTCCATGCCGCGGCGGGCGAGCGCGCCCACGACGGCGCCGGCCGCGACGAAGCCCACGAGGTAGCCGCCGGACGCGCCGAGCACGACCTCCACGCCTGACGCGCCACCCGTGAACACGGGCAGGCCGATCATGCCCACCAGCACGTAGACCACCTGCGCCAGGGCGCCGCGCCACGGGCCGAGGGCGGCCGCGCCGAGCAGCACGGCGAACGTCTGTCCCGTGACGGGCACGGGCAGGCCCGGTACCGGGATGCGGATCTGCGCGGCGAGCGCGGTCAGCGCGGCCACGCCGAGGACGAGCGCGACGTCGCGCGCGACGGCGCCCGGGATCAGGTCGGCCAGCACACGGCGCGGGTTGGAGCGGGGGAAGAGCGGGAGAGCGAGCGTGGTCATGGCGACGACGCTAGCCCCGCGGTGGACTCTTCGTCCTGGTGCCTCGCGACCTGTGTTGCGGGGCGCCCGTTGTGGGGATCACGCAATCCCGGGCGGCGTGGACCGCCCAGGGCCGCGAGCGGTTGTGGGACGACGACAATCCGGGGCCGCCGCTCACCGCTCGACGACGTCGACGAGCCCCTCGAACATCGCGAAGTCCTTGCCGTTCCGGGTCACGACCGTGAGGTCGTGCGCCATGGCGGTCGCGGCGATCATCCGGTCCATATGCCGGGCCTTCGGGTCACCACCGCGCTGGAGCACCCGGGTGAGCAGCTCCCCGTACATCTCGAGGCAGTCGTCGTCGAACGGGATGCCTTCGCCGAAGGTGCTCTGGACCCGCAGGAGCCGCCGGGCGCGTGCCTTGTAGACCCCGAGGTCGGAGGTGAGGTGCATGCCTCTCGCGAGCTCGGCGTAGGACAGAGCGCTGACCAGGAGGTCGTCGAACCCGTGCAGATCCGGGGGCGCCTCGCCTGCCGACTCGGTGGCGACCAGGATGTTCGTGTCGAGGAGGGCGCTCACCACCCGTAGGTCTCCAGCCGTTCGTCGAGCTCCTTCTCCACGGCTGCACGGTCTTCCGCGAGGTCACGTCCCCAGCTGTCGTCGCCCAGCGGCGCATCGCGATACACCGCCATCGCCTCCGCACCGGTCACCGGCCGGCGCCGCGCGGGTGGCACGAGCCGCGCGATCTCCTTGCGGTACCGGGTCACGACGTACGTCTCGCCGTGCTCGACGGCATCGAGCACGGGAGTGGGGTTCTGCCGGAGCTCGGCGATCGTGACCGTGTGCATGTCGATCATCCTACAGATGTAGATACTTTTGGGCGCACGGGACGTTCCCTGGAACCCCTCGCCCGCTCTCAGCCTCGCCGCGACCGCCGGCGGAACGACGACGGCGTCTCCCCGGTCAGCCGCGCGAACGTGCGCGTGAACGACGGCTGGTCGTAGAACCCGGCCGCCACGGCGACGTCGGCCAGGGCGGTCGTCGTGGAGGTGAGCAGGTGCGCCGCGCGGTCCACGCGGACCCGGAGCACGAGCTGCCGGGGGCTCACGCCGAACACGCGCCGTACCCGGCGGTCGAGCACGGCCGGGGTGCAGCCCGCGGCGTCGGCGAGCTCGGCCAGGGAGAGTACCCGGCCCTCGTCGAGCGCGGCCTCCACGGCCGCCCGGAGGCGGCCCGTCGCGTCCATCGTCGCGTCGTCGGCGTCGCCCGAGCGCAGGTCCTGCGAGAGGGAGACGATGCCCACGGCCCGCCCGGCGTCGTCGTGCACGGGGAGCTTCGAGGTGAGGAACCAGCCGGGAGTGCCGCCCAGGCGGCGGATCAGCTCGAGCTCGCCGCGGAGCGGGCGGCCGGTCCGCAGCACCTCGGCGTCCTGCGCCTCGTAGCGCTCGGCGAGCTGCGGCACGAACAGGTCGCGTGCCCGGCGCCCGACCACCTGCCGCCGCGACCGCTCGCTCGTGCGGCGCACGAACACCTCGTTGACGATCACGTAGCGCCCGCAGGCGTCCTTGGCGCAGAACATGACGTCGGAGAGCTCGTCCATCAGCCCCACCATCGCGGGGCTCAGGGCGGCCAGGAGGGCGTCGGCCTCCGGCCACGCGCTCTTGTCGGGATCCGCTGTCATGGCGGGCCCGATCGTACAAGACGAGTCCGCGCGACCCGAGGCACCCTGGGAGCATGAGCACCACTGTCCCGGCGCACCCCGCCGACCCCGAAGGCGCCACGAGCGCCGCCTCCGGCCCGGCCCCCACCGGCCCGGCCCCCACCGACGCCCTCGCGGAGAAGCTGGCCGACGACGCCGTCGCCCTCGCCCGCCGCTGGATCCGCGCCGAGCAGAGCAGCACGGCGACCGACCCGGCCGGGCAGATCAGCCAGGCCCCCTCGCGCGACCGCCAGGCCGACGCCACCGCAGCCCGCCTGGGCGCCCTCGTCTCCGACCCCGCCGGGCTGGAGCTGGCCGTCGGCTTCGTCGACGACGTCGCGCGCCCCCAGGACGCCCGCGTCGCCGCCCGCGCCCTGGCCCGGCTGGGCCGCAAGGCCGGTGCTGCGTCGTTCCTGAGCCCGGTGGACCGCGCGCTGTTCCGCACGGGCGCGCTCGTCGCGCCGGTGCTGCCGAGCGTGGTGGTCCCCGCAGCGCGCCTCCGGCTCAAGCAGCTCGTCGGCCACCTGGTGGCCGACGCCGGCCCCGGCCTCGCTGCTCACCTCGCCCGCACCCGCGCCGAGGGGTACGCCCTCAACGTGAACCTCCTCGGCGAGGCGGTGCTCGGCGAGGACGAGGCCCGCGCCCGCCTGGAGCGCACCATCGCGCTGGTGCGGCGGCCCGACGTCGACTACGTGTCCGTCAAGGTCTCCTCGGTGGCGGCACAGCTCGTCACCTGGGACCTCGCCGGCTCGCGCGACCGCGTCGTCGAGCGCCTGCTCCCGCTCTACCGCGCCGCCCGTGACCACGGCGTGTTCCTCAACCTCGACATGGAGGAGTACCGCGACCTGGCGCTGACCACCGCGGTCTTCACCGAGATCCTCGGCCGCGACGAGTTCCGCGACCTGGAGGCCGGCATCGTGCTCCAGGCCTACCTGCCCGACGCGCTCGGCGCCCTCGACGGGCTCACCGAGTTCGCGGCGCAGCGCGTGGCCGACGGCGGCGCCCGCATCAAGGTGCGCCTCGTCAAGGGCGCCAACCTCGCCATGGAACAGGTCGAGGCCGAGCTGCACGACTGGCCGCAGGCGCCCTACCCCAGCAAGCCCGACGTCGACGCCAACTACGTGCGGCTCCTCGACCACGCGCTGCACCCGGCACGCACGCGGGCCGTCCGCATCGGCGCCGCCTCCCACAACCTCTTCCACGTGGCGCTCGCGATCCTCCTCGGGCGCGAGCGCGGGGTGTCCGAGGCGCTCGACATCGAGATGCTCCAGGGCATGGCGCCCGGCGAGGCGGCGGCGGTCCGCGAGGAGGTCGCCAAGGACGGCGGCCGGGTGGTGCTCTACACGCCGGTGGTGCGGGACGAGGACTTCGACGTCGCGATCTCGTACCTGGTGCGCCGGCTGGAGGAGAACGCGGCGGAGCAGAACTTCCTGCACGGGATGTTCTCCCCGGCGGCGTCGCCCATGGACCACCACGAGGCCGCCTTCCGCGCGTCCGTCGTGCACGGCGTGCACTATCGCGACGAGGACGTCGCCCCGCGCCGGCGCGGCCGTGCCGAAGCCGGCGCGGTGCACCCGGGCGACCCGGCCGCCGTCGTCCCCTTCCGCAACGCGCCCGACACCGACCCCGCCGTCGCGGTCAGCCGCGACTGGGCCCAGCGGGTGGTGGGCCGCGCGTCCGGCTACGTCCCCGCGCTCGCCCGCCCCCTCACCAGCACCGGCGAGGTGGACGACGCCGTCGCTCAGGCCGCGCGTGCCCGCGCCGCCTGGGCGAAGGTCACCCCGTCGGACCGGGCACAGGTGCTTAGCGCGGCCGCCGCGCACCTGGAGGCGGCGCGCGCCGACCTCGTCGCCGCCATGGTCCACGAGGCCGGCAAGACCGTCGCCGAGGCCGACCCCGAGGTCAGCGAGGCCGTCGACTTCGCCGCGTACTACGCGGAGCGCGCGGCCGACCTCGAGCGCGTCCCCGGCGCGACCTTCACGCCGGACGGCATCACCCTCGTCACGCCGCCGTGGAACTTCCCCGTCGCCATCCCGATCGGCGGGGTGCTCGCGGCGCTCGCGGCCGGTTCCGCGGTGCTGGCCAAGCCCGCCCCGCCCACGCCCCGCTGCCTGGAGGTCGCCGTCGAGGCGGTGCACGCGGCGCTCGACGAGCTGGCTCCGCGGATCGGCCTCGACCCGGCACTCGCCCGCACGGTGGTGCAGTTCCTCCGCGTGCCCGACGGCGACCTGGGCCGCCACCTCGTCACCCACCCCGACGTCGCACGGGTGCTGCTGACCGGCTCGATCGAGACCGCGGAGCTGTTCGCATCGTGGCGACCCGAGCTCACGGTGCTCGCCGAGACGTCGGGCAAGAACGCGATCGTCGTGACGCCGTCGGCCGACCTCGACCTCGCGGTGGCCGACGTGGTCCGTTCGGCGTTCGGGCACGCCGGCCAGAAGTGCTCGGCCGCCTCGCTCGTGATCCTCGTGGGGTCCGTGGGCGACCCGCGCTCCGCGACGGGCGAGCGGTTCCGCCGCCAGCTGGTGGACGCCGTGCGCTCGCTCGCTGTGGGCCCGGCAACGTCGCTGTCCACGACGATGGGCCCGCTCACCGAGCCGGCCCAGGGCAAGCTGCTGCGCGCCCTGACCACCCTCGAGCCGGGGGAGACCTGGCTGGTGCGGCCCCGCCGGCTCGACGCGGAGGCCCGCGAGGCGGGCCTCGGGCCGGGGCGTCTCTGGACCCCGGGGGTGCGCGACGGCGTCCGGCCGGGCTCGTTCTTCCACCTCACGGAGGCGTTCGGCCCGGTGCTCGGGATCATGACGGCGCGCACCCTCGCTGAGGCGATCGAACTGCAGAACGGCGTGGCCTTCGGGCTCACGGGCGGGCTGCACTCCCTGGACGGCGACGAGGTCGCCACCTGGCTCGACCGCGTCGAGGTGGGCAACGCCTACATCAACCGCCACATCACGGGCGCGATCGTGCGGCGGCAGCCGTTCGGCGGCTGGAAGGCTTCCGTGGTCGGCCCGGGTGCCAAGGCGGGCGGCCCGCACTACGTGGCCCAGCTGGGCTCGTGGTCCGACGCCGCAGACGTCCCGTCGCGGGTCACCTCACCGGCCGAGTGGCTCGCCTGGGCCCGGGCCGACGACGACCGCGCGTGGGCCGAGGAGCTCGGCGTCGAGCACGACCCCTCCGGTCTGCGTGCCGAGTCGAACGTGCTGCGCTACCTGCCGGTGCCCGGCCTGACCGTCCGCGTGGGTGACGGCGCGCTGCCGGTCGAGGTCGAGCGGGTGCGCGCGGCGGCGAGCCGCGCGGGCGTGCCCGTGACGCTCTCCGGCGAGGAGACCACTCACGAGGCGTTCGCCGAGGCGGTGGCCGACGGGCGGGTGACCGGCCGCGTCCGCGTGATCGGCGAGGCCCCCGGGCTGCGTGCGGCGGCGGCGGCCAGGCTCGGGAGCGTGACGGTGCTCGACGGGCCGGTGCTGGCGTCGGGCCGGCGCGAGCTGCTGACCGTCCTGCGGGAGCAGGCCGTGAGCCGGACGATGCACCGGTACGGCCACGTGCACACGCGCTAGCCGCCCACCAAGACCGCCGAGACAGTCACCTCGTCGGACGAGGTGACTGTCTCGGCGGGGTGGGGCTCTTCGGCGAGCGGCTCAGTCGGACTCGCCCTCGACCAGCTTGGGCGTGAAGACCTGCGGCGCCTCGGGCACCCGCTTGCCCGCGAGCAGGTCCAGGAGCGTCCCGGTGGCAGCCTCGACCATCTGGACCACCGGGTTGGTGACGGTGGTCAGCCGCGGGCTCAGAGCCGCGGCGACGCCGAGGTCGTCGAAACCGACCACCGCGATGTCGCCGGGCACGGACCTGCCGCGGGCGGCGAGGACCTTCAGCACGCCCTCCGCCATGAGGTCGGACGCCACGAAGATCGCGTCCACGTCGGGGTGCTCGTCGAGCAGCCGCTCGGCCGCGGCGGCGCCACCCACCGCCGTGAAGTCGCCCTCGACGAGGGCGTCGGCGGGGAGCCCGGCCTTCTCGAGCTCCTCGTGCCAGCCGCGGGACCGGTCGACGCCGGCCGTCATGTCGAGCGGGCCGGTGATCGTCGCGATGCGCTTGCGCCCCCGTGAGATCAGGCGGCGGGTGGCGATGCGCCCGCCCTCGACGTTGTCGACGTCCACGTAGTGGAGGTTGGTCTCGACGAACGGTCGCCCGACGAAGACCGCCGGGAGCGACCCCCTGCCCAGCTCGGGCTCCAGGCGGTCGTCCCGGTGGTGCGACGTCACGATGACGCCGTCGACGTGCCCGCTCCGCAGGTACCGGGCCATCTGGCCCGGGTGCTCGCCCGGGCGGGACAGGAGCAGCACGAGCTGCAGCTCCGTGCCCGCCAGGCCGTCGCTGACGCCCCGGAGGGTGCCCGCGAGGAACGGGTCGGTGAGGATGCGCGCGTCCGGCTCGGGGACCACGAGTCCGATCGAGTCGGTGCGCCGGGTGACGAGCGACCGTGCGGCCCGGTTCGGGGCGTACCCGAGCCGGGCGACGGCGTCGTCGACGGCGGCCTGCGCCTCGGGCGAGACGCGCAGGCCGCCGTTGATCGCGCGGGACGCCGTCGACCGGGAGACGCCGGCAGCCTGCGCGACGTCGTCCAGGGTGGGGGGTCCGCTGTTCGTCACTCCGCTGCGACCGCCTCGATCACGGGGTTGGCCAGCGGCGGGACCGCGTTCTCGGTGGCCACGCCGCCGTACCAGAGGCCCGACGCCTTGACGGTGCGCTCCTGCGTCTCGTAGTCGACACGGACCAGGCCGAACCGCTTGCCGTAGCCCCATGCCCACTCGTAGTTGTCCAGGAGCGACCAGCCGAAGTAGCCGCGCACGTCGGCACCCTCGTCGATCGCGTCCTTGATCGCCCGCAGGTGCAGGTCGATGAACTCGACCCGGCGGTCGTCCTGGACGAAACCGTTCTCGTCCGCGACGTCGTCGTAGGCGCAGCCGTTCTCCGTGACGTAGAGCGCGATGCCCCGGGGTCCGGTGTAGTCCTGCTGGAGACGCAGCAGGAGGCGGGTCAGCCCCTCGGGCTGGACCTCCCAGTTCTGGTCGGTGATGGGCAGGCCACGCGGGTGCGTGTACGCGCCGTCGCCGCCGGGGAACGGGGACGACGACGGCCGGCTCACCGGGGCACCGCCGTCGAGGCTCGTGACCGGGGGCGTCGCCGAGACCGCGTTGCCGTGGTAGTAGTTCACGCCCAGCGAGTCGATCGGCGTGGAGATGATCTCCAGGTCGCCGTCCTGGATGTGCTTCTCGAGACCGTAGTCGGCGACGTCGGCCAGCACGTCCTCCGGGTAGGCGCCACGCAGGACCGGGTCGGCGAAGATCCGGTTGAACCCGCCGTCGAGCCGGCGGGCGGCGTCGACGTCTGCGGGGTTCTCCGGGTCCAGCGGGTCCTCGACCTCGAAGTTGAGCGTGATGCCCAGGTTGGCCTCGGGCGCGCGCTCGCGCAGGGCCTGGACCGCGAGGCCGTGGCCCAGCATGAGGTGGTGCGCGGCCGCGAGGCCGTCCTCGCGGGACTGGCGGCCGGGGGCGTGCTGCCCGCCGGTGTAGCCGAGGAACGCGGCGCACCACGGCTCGTTCAGCGTGGTCCACACGCCGACGCGGTCGCCGAGCGCCTCGTGCATCGTCACCGCGTAGTCGCGGAAGCGGTACGCCGTGTCACGGCTGGCCCAGCCGCCGTGCTCCTCCTCGATCGCCTGGGGGAGGTCCCAGTGGTAGAGCGTGAGCCACGGCAGGATGCCGGCACCGAGGAGCTCGTCCACGAGGCGCGAGTAGTAGTCGACGCCGGCCTGGTTGACGGAGCGGCCGCCCGGGACCACGCGGGCCCACGAGGTGGAGAACCGGTACGCCTTGATGCCGAGCTCCTTCATGAGCGCGACGTCCTGCGGGTAGCGGTGGTACTGGTCGCAGGCGACCTCGCCGTCCTCCTGGTTGAGCACGGCACCCGGGACGTGCGCGAAGACGTCCCAGATGGAGTCCTCCCGCCCGTCCTCGTGAGCAGCGCCCTCGACCTGGTACGCGGCGGTCGCCGCTCCCCAGAGGAAGTCGGTGGGGAAGTCGACCCGCCCGGTGGCGTTCGGCGTGGGCTCGGTGCGCGGGGCTGACGGGGTGAACGGCAGCGCGGTCCCGGGCGCGGGGATCCGGGCGACGCCGCCCGTCGTCGTCTGAGTGTTCATCCCTTGACAGCTCCTTGCATGATGCCGGCGACGAGCTGTCGGCCGACGAAGGCGAAGATGATCAGGAGCGGCAGCGTCACGAGGAACACACCGGCCATGATCAGCGAATAGTCGTCGTGGTAGCCCGCCTGAAGATTCTGGACAGCGATCGGCAGCGTGGGGTTCCGGGATCCCAGGACGATGGACGGCCAGAAGAAGTTGGTCCACTGCTGCACGAAGGTGAACAGACCGAGCATAGCCGCGGCGGGCCTGGCGGCCGGGAGCGCGATGCTCCAGAAGGTGCGGAACATCGACGCGCCGTCCACGCGAGCGGCCTCGACCAGCTCGTAGGGCAGGGCCTCCTCGAGGTACTGCGTCATCCAGAAGACGCCGAACGCCGAGACGAGGGACGGCACGATGACCGCCTGGATCTTGCCGATCCAGTCGAGCTCGCTCATCAGGATGTACAGCGGGATGATGCCGAGCTGCGTGGGCACGGCCATCGTCGCGATGACGAAGATCAGCAGCGGCCCGCGGCCCTTGAAGTTCAGCTTCGCGAACGAGAACCCGGCGAGCGTGGAGAACATCACCACGGCCAGCGACACGACAACGGCGATGATCAGCGAGTTGGCGAGCGCGAGCCAGAAGTTGATCTGGGACGAGGCCATGACCTGGCTGAACCGCTCGAAGATGCTGAAGTCGGGCAGCAGCTGCGGGAGCGGCCGCTGCGAGATGGTCACCTGGTCGGACGAACCCAGCAGGAGGGTGTAGTACAGCGGGAAGATCGAGACCAGGAGAGCCAGGCCCAGCAGCGTGTACGTGACCCAGCCGGGCCGGCGGACGGCGCTGCCCGTGCCGTGGTCCTGTGCGAGGCGACGTGCCTTCGCCTTGGCCGCGCCACGGCCCGCGGTCTGTGCGGTTACGGCGACGGAGCTCATGACTTCCTCCGGTCGGTGGTCGGGGTGGTGTGACGGCCGCGAGGGCCGGGCCGGCCGGCGCCGGCGGCCTTCGCCTCGGCGAGCAGCCGCTTGGTCACGGCGCGGCTCACCTTGGGCGCCCGCGGGCCGGAGCTGGAGATCCGCTGCGTGACGAGGAAGTTGATCAGCCCGATCAGCACGATCAGGACGAAGAGGATCCAGGCGACCGCCGCGGCGCGGCCGAAGTTGCGCTGGTTGCCCCAGGCCACGTCGTACATGTAGAGCACGGTCGTCATCCACTGTCGGTCGGCGCCGCCGAGGCCGCCGGAGTCGTACAGGCGCGCCTCGTCGAAGATCTGGAGGCCACCGATGCTCGACGTGATGACCACGAAGATGATCGTCGCGCGGATCTGGGGGATCGTCACGGAGAAGAACTGGCGCGCGCGACCGGCGCCGTCGATCGTCGCGGCCTCGTACAGGTCGCGCGGCACGGCCTGCATCGCGGCGAGGAAGATCAGCGCGTTGTAGCCGGTCCAGCGGAAGTTGACCATCGAGGAGATGGCGATGTGGCTGGCGAGGCGGTCGGAGTGCCAGAAGACCGGGTCCAGCCCGATGATGCCCAGCATGGCGTTGATCAGGCCTGACTGGTCGGCGAAGAGCCGGCCGAAGATCAGGGAGACCGCGATCGGCGCCACCACGTAGGGGATCAGCACGCCCATGCGCCAGAACGTCGCGTTGCGCAGGTTCTGGTCGAGCAGCGCGGCGATGAGGATCGCGGCGAACAGCTGCGGGATGGACGACAGGACGAAGATCGAGAACGTGTTGCCCAGCGACTTCCAGAAGTGGGGCTGGTCCAGCACGTCGACGTAGTTCTGGGCCCCGACGAACTCGCCCTGCCCCCCCAGGAGGTTCCACTCGTAGACCGAGACCACGGCGGTGTAGATCAGGGGGAAGAGGCCCGTCAGCGCGAAGAGGACGAAGAAGGGCGAGATGTAGAGGTAGGGCGAGATCTTGACGTCCCACCGGCTGAGCTTCTGCGAGAACCCGAGCCTGCGTGGTGCGCGAGGCGTGGGTCCGTCGAGCGCCGGTGAGGGCTTCGCGGAGGTCGTGACGGCCATGTCGTCTTCCTGGTTGAGCGCCGAGCGCGCGCGGTTGGTGGACAGCGGACCGGGCCGGTGCAGGTGCACCGACCCGGCCCGTGCGGATCGCGTCCGGGCTCAGCGCCCGTCAGCGGATCGGATCAGCGTTCTCAGGAGAGGCCGAGAGCGTTGAACGCCTCGACAGCCTTGTTCCACGACGTCTCGGGGTCGTCCGTCTTGTCGACCTCGACGCGGGTGATGGCGTCGGTCACCGTCTGGTGGATCGCGAAGTAGTGCTCGCCCTTGAACGGGTTGACCTCGATCGCCTTGGCGCGGTTCGAGAAGATCTGGCCCACCGGCGCGTTGTTCATGAACTCGTTGGTGAAGTCCTGGACCTCGGCCGACTCCTGCGCCTCGACCTGCGACGGGAAGGTGCCCGCCTCGACGAACGCGGCGGTCTGCTGCTCGGGAGCGGTCAGCCAGGCGGCCAGCTTCTGGGCGGCCTCGGTGTTCTCGCCGGAGGCGGGGACGGTCAGGAAGGAGCCGCCCCAGTTGCCGCCGCCGCCGGGGAAGACGTCGGCCACGTTCCAGCCGGTGACGCCACCGGAGTTCGACTCGATCGGACCGGTCATCCAGGCCGGGCAGAGCATGGTCGCGAAGGCGTTGTTCTGGAAGCCCGCGGCCCAGTCGTCGCTCCACTGGCCCAGGCCGGCGGAGAGACCCTTGGTGACGGAGGCCTCGATCACCGTGTCGTAGAGGTCACGGATCTCGGTGTTCGTGGCGAGGTCCTTGACCGTGCCGTCGCTCTCCTCGTACGCGTTCTCCATCTGGTTGACGAGGCCCTGCGCGATGGCGGTGCCGGCGTCGTACCAGGCCGAGTCGGAGGCGGCGACGAAGGTCTCGCCCGCGGCGAAGTAGTCCTCCCAGGTGGCGTCCTCGCCACCGAGCAGCTCGGCCACACCGGCCGGGTCAGAGGGGAGGCCCGCGGCCTCGAAGAGGTCCTGGCGGTAGCAGATGGCCTCGGGGCCGATGTCGGTGCCGTAGCCGATGAGGGCGCCGTCCGGCGTGGTGGCCTGCTCGACCT
Source organism: Antribacter sp. NEAU-D49 (assembly GCF_057158775.1). Classification (NCBI taxonomy): domain Bacteria; kingdom Bacillati; phylum Actinomycetota; class Actinomycetes; order Micrococcales; family Promicromonosporaceae; genus Antribacter; species Antribacter sp. NEAU-D49. Next base: position 52,070 of record NZ_JBXTSN010000014.1, read on the forward strand.
TCCAGTCGAGCCAGCGGCCCTCGAGCTCGGGGTCGCTCAGGTCCACGAACAGGTCGGGGTAGAGCATGAGCTCGGGGAGCCAGTCGACCTCGATGGCCTCGATGTCGGCCAGGCCCTCGCCGCCGGCGGCGAGCTTGGTCGTGAGGTTGGTGCGCGCGTCGCCGGACTCGGCGGCGACGACCTGCTCGACCGTCACGCCCGGGTTCTCCGCCTCGTACTGGGCGAGGAGCTCGTCGGTGTAGCCGAAGTTGTTGAACGTGGCGACGGTGAGGGTGATGTCCTCGCCCTCAGCGGTCTCGCCGCCTTCGTTCGAGCCGCCGCACGCGGTGAGCGTGAGGGCGAGGGTGGCGATGCCGGCGGTCGCGGCGAGAGCGCGCCGGCGGGTGGGTCGGGTGCTGCTCAGCACGGGTGACTCCCTTGTCTTCAGGACGTGTCGGAGCTGACGCGTCTCGTTCCTGTGGTTGCGCTCCCACAGCGTGGTGGTAGCGCTTCCATAGCGTGCTCGAATGGTGCCCCCGTGGACGAGGGTGCGTCAAGCCACCTGCGACGTGGATCACCCGCTCGGGCGGGTCTCGGGACGGTAACGCCCCAGGTCACAGGCGTTTCGACGACGCGGGCGTGACCCGATCGTTACGAGTGGATGTCCGGCTGGTCACGGTTGGGCGTGTCCCGGTCACCGGCGAGCCAGGCCCGGCCGGCCTCGGCCTCGGCCTCCAGGGTGCCGCGCACGGCGCCCGCTGCGGCCTCCTCGACGACGTGCGCGAACAACGGGACCGACGCCGTGACGTCGCCCGAGTACGCGAGGCGCGTGCCGCCGTCGGGCAGCGGGTCCAGCGACATGGTGCCGACCACCCGGACCGGGGCGCCGAGGATCTCCATGGCCACAGAGCCCACGCGACGGCCGCCGGACTCCGCCTCCCAGGCCTCCGCCTGGCGGATCTCCAGCTCGTCGCCCACGAACGGGCGTGCCTGCACCGGGATCTGGTCGGTGGAGAACGTCCTCCGGACCACCACGGTGAAGCCGGACTCCACCGAGCCGGTCACGTCCGCCTGCTCCACGGTGTCGGTGCCCGCCGTGCGGCGGGCGCGCCATCGGACGAACTCCTCGTCGGCGAGCATCGCCGACACGTCGTCGAGGGTCGCGGGAAACGTCAGGTCGACGGTCAGGTGCACGGGCTCTCCTCGTGGCGTGCCGGTGGTGTGAACTCTAACCCGGGGCCCGCGGGCGCCGGGGGTCCGTCCGGCGGGTACGACGTCCGGCGGGCCCGGTCGGTTCCCGCGTGGTGGGCCCGCGGAGCCGCCTGACCGCGCGGCCTCTAGGCTGGGCGGGTGTCTGCCATGAGTGACCTGATCGCCCAGCATGCCGAGCTCGAGCCGGCCGATGTGGAGTGGCTCCACCTGCTCGTGGGTGACTGGCAGGTCGTCTCCGACCTGGCCTTCGCCGACCTCGTGCTCTGGCTGCCCACCAGCGACGGCAGCTTCGTCGCCATCGCGCAGTGCCGTCCCTCGACCGGGGCCACGGTCCACTACGACGACATCGTGGGCTCGCTCGCGCCCGAAGGGCAGCGCCCGCAGCTGGCGCGCGCCCTCGACGAGGCACGGGCGCAGCGGTCGCGCGAGCCGCGGTGGTTCGGTGCGTACGCGGTGCGGGAGGAGGCGGTGCCGGTCGTCCACAAGGACAAGCCGATCGCCGTCGTGGCGCGCCAGACCAACCTCGGGTCGGGGCGCACGCCGTCCCGGCTCGAGCTGAACTACGTCGAGGCTGCCGACGACCTCGTGGCCATGATCGCGCGCGGGGAGTTCCCCTCGCCGAACGCTGCGACAGGCCCGCGCCGCGGGGCGCCGCGTGTCGGGGACGGCCTGATCCGGCTCAACTCCGAGGGGGAGGTGCTGTACGCGTCGCCGAACGCGCTGTCGTGCTTCCACCGCCTCGGTGTGATCGGCCCCCTGGTGGGCCAGTCGCTGGTCGAGGTTACCGCCGACCTGCTGGAGAACCAGAAGAACCCGGTCGACGAGTCGCTGCCGCTCGTGGTCATGGGCCGTGCGCCGTGGCGCACCGACGTCGAGGCGCGCGGCGTGGCGCTCTCGCTCCGCGCGCTGCCGCTGACCGACCACGGGCAGCGCATCGGGGCCGTCCTGCTCTGCCGCGACGTGTCCGAGCTGCGACGTCGTGAGCGCGAGCTCATCACCAAGGACGCGACCATCCGCGAGATCCACCACCGGGTGAAGAACAACCTCCAGACGGTGGCGGCGCTCCTGCGGCTCCAAGCCCGGCGCATGGACCTGCCGGAGGCGCGGGCGGCGCTCGAGGAGGCGATGCGGCGGGTCGCGACCATCGCGCTCGTCCACGAGAGCCTCTCCCAGACCCTCGACGAGTCGGTCGAGCTGGACGACATGGTGGGCCGCGCGCTGCGGCTCACGGCCGACGTCGCGTCGGCGGGCACCAGTGTGCGCACCGTGCGGACGGGGTCGTTCGGGCTGGTTCCCGCGCAGGACGCCACCCCGCTCGCCCTCGTGCTCACCGAGCTCGTCACCAACGCGGTGGAGCACGGGTTCGTGGGCCGGGCGAGCGGCACCGTCGAGATCGGCGTGGAGCGGCAGGGCTCCGCCCTGCGGGTCGTGGTCGCCGACGACGGTGTGGGCCTCCCTGAGGGACGCGGACCCGGGAGCGGCCTGGGCACGCAGATCGTGCGGACGCTCGTCACCAACGAGCTGGGCGGCACGATCACCTGGGAGGTGCGAGAAGGCGGCGGCACCGAGGTGGTGCTGGAGCTCGTCCTGCGCGACGGGGCAGGCGGCGGGCTGATGCCGTGAGGCCCGCCGGGCTGGACGGGGGTCGTCCGGCCCGGCGGGCCCGGGTACGACTCAGGCCCGAGCGCCAGGGGTGCTCGGGCCTGAGTCTGGGTCTTGCGGGGTAAGAGTGGGTCAGCCTGCGCGGCGGGCGCGGGCGGTGCGGCGCTTGAGTGCGCGACGCTCGTCCTCGCTCATGCCACCCCAGACTCCGGCGTCCTGCCCGGAGTCGATGGCCCACTTGAGACAGGTGTCGACAACCTCGCAACGGCGACAGACGGCCTTGGCTTCCTCGATCTGCAGCAGGGCAGGGCCCGTGTTGCCGATGGGGAAGAAGAGCTCGGGGTCCTCGTCGAGGCATGCAGCGCGGTGGCGCCAGTCCATGGTTCGCATACTCCTAAGAAGGAACGGGCCCGTCGTCCGAGGGGGGTTCTAGACCGCGGATGACCCTGCGCCGGCATCGTCAGTCGTGCGTTCTGGGGGCGCAGGACTGGATGGAAAACGTTGTTGCCGGGGGTCGGTGCGGTCGAGGACGCGGGCTTGTTCGGGGGGCGGTGTGGGATTGCTCCATCAAGATTCACACCTCGTGAAGCGTCGCACAAGGGGTTACGGCAAAGTTTCTTCGAGATGTCTCGTGAGGTATCCGTCACACTATTGTGAAAGCGCAGATCATCGCTATCCTGGTGCGTCATGCCTGGACCAGACAGCCAATCCGCGCCTACTCCTTCGCGATTGATCCGTTCCCTCCGCGCCCTTCTCGTGGTAGAGGCGGCGGCTCTCTCGGCGTTTGCAGTGGTGCTCCTCGCCGAGCTGTTCTCAGGTGGCTCCCAGTCCGTCGGCGTGAGTCTCTTCCTGATCGTCTGCGCCGCCGGGGCGGCCTCCGCGCTCGTGGGGGCGGGCCAGGCCCTGGTCCGCGGGAGCCGCGGCGCGCGGGGCGTCATCGTCACGTGGCAGCTCTTCCAGATCCTCGGCGGGATCGCCGCGATCGGCAGCGGGGAGGCGTGGGCCGCCGTCGCAGGAGCGGTGGCACTCGTGCTGGCGGCGGCGGTGATGGTCCTGTTGCTGAGCCGGCCGGTGACGGACGCGACGACGGGGCGCCCGCCCGCTTCCTGAGGGCCCGGCTTGCCAACCTCCCTCTTTGGGGCATTTCCTCCGAATGTCCGGCGTGTCTTCTGAACTTTCTGCCCCGGGCGAATTCGTACGCCTGTGCGAGCGGTTCGTAGTTGTCGGTGGGAGAATGTGATCTATGACGATTACGTCCGGCAGCCTCCTCTCGCCGTCGGTGACGCAGGGGGAGAAGCCCGCGGCGTACCGGCCGGCCGACGTCGCGCGCCTGGCGGAGGTCGCCTCGCGGCCGAGCCTCGAGGATCTGCATGCGGCGGTCGCGGAGATGGCGGCTGTGCAACGGCGGATCAACACGCTGAGCGGTCACCTGCTGCTCGCGGTGGAGCGTGCTCGGCGCATCGCGGTGTGCCTGGAGGACGAGGTGCTCGCCGCGGACTCTCCGCGGTTGCGTGAGCTCGACCCCGGCCGGGCTGCCGACCTCGCCCGTCGCGCGCTGGTCGAGGAGACCAAGAGCGCGCTGGGTGTCGGCCCGCGCACCGCTCAGGGGCTGCTCGCTGACGCGGAGCTGCTGACCGGTGCCGCACCCGCCACGCTCGCGGCCGTGCTGGCCGGGGACCTGTCGGAGAGGCACGCCCGCGCCTTCGCCGACGAGGTGGCGGACCTCTCGCCCGGCGAGGTCGCGGCGGTCGAGCGGACTGTGCTGCCCGGCGCTGCGACCCGCTCGCTCCCCGACTTTCGGCGTCGTGTGCGGCAGGCGCGCGATCTGATCCAGCCCGTCCCGCTCGAGGTGCGCCACGCAGATGCCGCCGCCCGGCGCGGCGTGTGGGTGGATCCCGCTCCGGACGGCATGGCGACCCTGACCGCGCTGCTGACCACGACCGCCGCCCACGCGATCCACGACCGGCTCACGCAGACGGGGCAGGCTGCCGGCGCCGACGGCGACCCTCGCACGCTCGCCCAGCTGCGCGCCGACACCCTGACCGACCTGCTCCTCGACGACGGGACGCTCGACCGGTTCGGGGCGGCTATGGCGACGGGACCGGTCGTGCCGGACCGGGGCCCGGCCCCGGACGCGGTGGATGGCGGTCTGACGGGCGGCGGTGCGGTGGGTGGCGGTGTGGCGGGCGAGCTCACAGCGGTGGAGGCCCGCACGCCGGCGGTCGAGACGGCTCCCGAGGATCCTCCGCCGTTCCGGCCCGGCGACACCGATTCGCCGTCGTTCCTGGCGCGGCTCGCCCGGACGGTGCGCCCGCACGTCCAGGTGACCGTGCCGGTGACCACGCTCCTGGGCGGGTCCGCCCCGGGGTGCCTCGACGGGCACAGTCCCGTCGATCCCGACACGGCCCGCACCCTGGCCGCCTACGCCCCCAGCTTCAAGCGTCTCCTGACGCATCCCGAGACGGGCGCTGTGCTGTCCGTCGGCCGGGACTCGTACGTGGTGCCGGCAGACCTGCGCGAGTGGCTTCGCGTCCGTGACGTCACCTGCCGGTTCCCCGGGTGCGGGCGGACGGCCGCGCGCTGCGACGTGGACCACACGACCGGCTGGGCTGCCGGCGGCGCCACGGACGCCGGCAACCTCGCCCACCTCTGCCGTGCTCACCACACGCTCAAGCACCAGACCGCCTGGCACGTGCGGCACACGGGCGGCGGCATGCTCGACTGGACCTCGCCTGCGGGCCACCGCTATACGACGGTCCCCGGCAGCGCCGTCGTGCACACGGTCTCCCTGACCGGCGCAGCACCGACCGATGTGCTGCCGGATCCGCTGCCGGAGCAGGGCCTGGGTGACCCGCCGTTCTGACCGGCGATCCCGCCGAGCCGTCGTCCCAATCACGGCATCAGCACCTGGCAGAGCACCGGCTCCCCACGATCGAGCCAGACCCCGCGCCCCGGTGCCCCAGCCGTCCCCGCGTACGGCGCCGGTGCTCCCAGCGACACGTCCCCTGCCCGGTCGCCGGACAGCAGGACGAGCCGGGGTCCTACCCTGCCGGCCACTCCGCCAAGACCGGGGCCGTCCGCACCGAGGGCGAAGGCGGCGCTCCCCGTGAGCGCACCGATCAAAGGGTCCCGGCCGTACGGTGCCGAGATCAGGGCCGTCCGGAGATCCTCGATGCCGTCGACGACCACGACGGTTCCGCGTGACGCGCCGGGGTCCGGATCCTCCGTCAAGGACCGCAACAGCTCTGCGAGCCGCTCCGGCTCGCGTGGTCCGGTCACCGTCCCGAGAGCAGGATGGCCGGCGAGCACGTCGAACAGCCCAGCGGATCGCGCACCCGCCACCACGTGCACCCGGTGGCCGGCCCGCAGCGCCGCGGCCGCGATGGTCACCAGTGCCGTGGTGCGACCGGAACGCGGACGGCCCACCACGGCGAGGTGCCCGTCCTCCGGGTTCCAGGCCACGGTGGAACGGCGCTGCTGCGCGGGTACGTCGCCGAGGGCGAGGGCGATGCCCGGCGGTGCGGTGCCCGGCTGGACGTGTTCGGCCAGGTCGGCCGCGCTGACCCGCGCTGGGAGCGGGGGGAGCCAGGGCGGCGGACCCGGCACGTGGCCCAGCCCCCTGGCGGCAGCCCGCACGGCGTCCACGATCTCTGCGGCAACGTCCTGCCGTTGTGCCGGTGCGGCACCGGACGCGGCGGTCTCGCGTCCGGTCGGGCTCGTGCCCCCGTGCGCGCCAGGCCAGGCCGGCGCCCGCCGGACGAGGTCGGGTTCGGTCTCGCCGCGTCTCCCTGCCTGCGCGCACTGGAGCACCACCGGTGGTGCAGACCCGACTCGCAGCACGGCCCGGCCGGGCCGGTCGGCAGGGATCTGGGAAGCCAGCGGAGAGTCCACCACGTCGCGGGACTCCAGCGCATCGACGACGCGGAGCGCCACCCGTGCGCCGACGTTGGCTCGCAGCTCGGCGCTCACGGCACCGGCGGGCCGTTGCGTGGCCAGCACGAGGTGGACACCGAGCGACCTGCCCTGGGACGCGGCGCGCAGCACGCCAGGGAGGAACTCGGGCAGGTCCTCGGCGAGGGCCCGGAACTCGTCGATCACCACGACGAGCCGGGGCAGGACGCCCCTGGGCAGCTGGGCGACATCCGCGACCCCATGTACCGCGAGCACCGTCTCCCGCCGTCGCAGCTCCGCCCGCAGCCCCGCAAGGGCCCGGCCGGCGAGCCCCGGGTCGAGGTCGGTGACCTGGCCGACCACGTGCGGCAGGCGGCCGCACGCGCCGAGGCTCGCGCCGCCCTTGAAGTCGACCAGCACGAGGGAGAGGTCGGCGGGCGAGCGGCGCAGGGCCAGTCCGAGCACCAGCGTCTGCAGAAGTTCCGACTTGCCAGAGCCGGTCGTCCCCGCGACGAGGAGGTGTGGACCCTGAGCCACCAGGTCGAGGTGGACGACGCCCTCGGCGGAGGCCCCGAGCGGCACAGCCCAGCCGCCGCCCGCTGGCGAGCCGTCGCCGGTCGCCGAGCCGCTGTCCGCTGCCCAGCCGGCGGCGATCCTGCGGGGATCGGGTCGCGGGCCGAGCCCGTGGATCGTGGCGAGCGGCACGACACCGGGGAGGCGCGGGTCCGTCACGGGACCCATGCTCGACGTCCCGCCCGGTCGGGTGAACGGCGAGGGCAGCCGGCCGAGCCAGGCCGCTGCCGCGAGCCGGCGGGCCAGGCGCTCCGCCCATGCTGCGCTGACCCCCACCAGGGGAGCGGCCACGGCGCCGTCCGGGCCTTGCACCTGGAGCGCGTCGTCGCGCACCTCGACCTTTGTGCGGCACCAGGCGGGCGCCTGGGAGCCGTGCCCGGCGGGCCCCGGCGTCGCCGCACCGGCGTGCGGGTGGCACAGCAGGACCGTGCCGTTCGACAGCGCCACGGACTCGGCGAGCGCCAGGTCGGCGTCGGCCCCGTCGGTGTCGACGAGGACGACGGCCTGCCGCCCGGTGGCCGTCGTCGCCCCGTCGGGCGCGCGCCCGCCCGGTGTGCCGGAGCGGGCGTCCGGGACCCGAGCGCTCGCAGCGGGCAGCCAGCGGCACCAGGCCCAGGCCGACGCCCCGTGCCCCAGCACGTCCACGGGGATCCCCTGGGCGGCCAGCTCGGCCACCACGGCGCGAGCCACCGCACGTGTGGGCTCCGCGGGGCCGCGGATGCCGAGCGTCCCGTCGGTGAGGAGGGAGCGTGCCAGCGTCTCAGGAGATCCGGGCCGCTCGTCGCGCCCGGGGTGGGGTGGCATGCCGTCGGGTGACTCCTCGGAAGGTGCCACCGCGGCCCAGGCGCCGGCGGACGCGTGTTCGGCGGCCGCGGCAAAGGCCATGAGGCCCGCCGGGCCCGGCAGGGCTCGCGGCGCGCGTGCGCCGTCCTGCGGTGCGGTGCTCGCGGTCCCGGTCCGGTCGTCGCCGAGCCGTGCTCTGCGGGAGGCCAGGCGGCGGCGTCGGGCGGCCTGGAGCTGGGGGAGAGCCGTGACCAGCCCGACCGCGGCGAAGAGGGCGAGGGCAGGCTGCCGCAGCGCGGCGGCGAGGCCGAGCGACGCCACCACCGGCAGGAGAACCACGAGGATGCCTGCCGGTCCCGGCGTAGCCGGCCTCGGCGGAACGAGCCAGCCGGCGAGCCCGCCCGGGCACCGCCGGGCGACGAGCCGGCCTCTGCCGGCCCGGGCGAGCACGGCCCCGACGGGGGTGGTGGCCGAGAGGTCACCCGCCCGAGGCCCGGACGTGGAGGCGACGACCCACCGGGAACGGAGGGCGTGCTCCTCCCGCTGCCGTGCCGGGTCCAGCGCCTCGGTCGTGGCCAGCGTGGCGAGCGTGGCGCCGGGCACGAGCGGGTGCTCGCCGACGCGTCGGGCGTCGGTGGTGACCACCCCGTCGGCCTGCAGCGGAGCGTGCCGAAGCTCCGGGCGGCGGAGCAGGTCGGCCAGCGCAGGGCGCAGGGCGCCGAGCGAGGCCCCGGTGCGGAGGAGGAGGTCCTCGCCGCGGTGGAGGGTCAGTCGTACGGGGTCACGTGCCACGCCATCAGGGTCCGACGGCGTCCGGGGTTGCCGCGTGGGAGCGCGCGGCAGGTGTGCACGGGCGGGCTCTCCACAGGCCGTGCGTCGGCCTCCGTCCGGCAGCGCGTCACCAGGGGAGACGTTCTCCCTTCGGCGGCACGTAGGGATGGTTCAGCGCGTAGGTGACCAGAGCCTCCTGCACCCAGCCCGGCCGCCGCACCCTGGTGGTCGGGATCTCGAGCGTCTTGACCAGGGCGCAGAGGTGCTCCTGGACGGTGCGGTGCGACATGCCGAGCTGTTCGCCGATCGTGCGGGCGGTGGGCAGCGGTGCGGAGGCGTCGCCGCGCATGCGGGGCGCGACGAGCGCGACCATCACGTCATGCCGGCGGCTCGTGGGATCGATGCCCCACGCCACGGGGACGTCGGCGACGCACCACCCTGCCGGGGCGCCCGCCGGCTCGGGGCCGAAGACGGTAAGGATGTGCCCGGTGGCGCCGGCGACGGCCGCGAGGTCGAACGGTGGCGACAGCGTGGCTCCCGGTGCGACGCGGACCTGGTCACGCGGGTCGTCGAGGTTCCAGACCCGCAGGGCCACCCCGGTGCTGAGATTCGTGAGGTGCCAGGTTCCGTCGTTGTCGGCGCTGATCGTCCCCGCCGCCCCCTGGACGAGCAGGTCCGGCGTGGGACAGCATCCCGTGACGCATCCGCTGAACGTCACCGGTCGCCCGGCGGGCGCGTCCATGACCTCCCGGGCATCCGTACCCTCCACCCCCTCGGCCAACGTGACCGTGAGCACGATGTCTGTTGTACAGAGCGTTGTCATCTTTCCCCCTGTCTTTGCCGGTGGTTGCCCGCCGACCCCTGTGGACCGTAACAAAATGGACACAAGTCCGGCAGGAGGTGTGCGCGTGGCGAACAGAGATCACCCGCCCGGAGTACCCCGTATCACCCGGGTACCGGGCTGGACACGGCTCTGCGAAGGTGGTTCACGTTGCGGCGCCGCGACACCGTACAACATCCCCCTTCGACAGGAGACAGATGATGTTCGGCAAGAGGAACAGCACCAAGCCCGGTAGCGTTCGCAGGGCGGTGGCCGCGCTCGTGGTCGGCGGCGCGCTCGCTGCCGGCGGCGCGGGCGTGGCCAACGCGGTCAGCGTCGGTGGTGGCACCTGGAACTACGGCACCGACGACGGCCGCGTGTGGTCGCACTACTACCACGGGTCCAGCTGCCACGGCGCCTCGGTCCAGGGGACCGTCTTCGTGCGCGTCACGGGCGTGCCCGGCGGCTACTGGGCCAGGGCGTCGGCGCCGGACCGCTGGTACGCCGTGGACCACTCGTACTGGCACACCTGCTGATCACGTCACTGTGCGAGACCTTGTGCGGCCGAGCAGCTCTGTGCTCGGCCGCACAGGCCTGTCCGACCCACGGCCCCCAGGAGAGTCGACATGCTTCATCGCGGTGCCCGTCTGGCGTACGCGCTGTCCGTGCTGCTGGGGACGTTCCTCGCGTTCCTCGCGTTTCATGCGTTCGACGAGCTGGGGCCCGCGGGCCCGGACCAGCAGGTCCGCATCGGTGAGAAGCTCCCGTCGGCCTCGGCCGCCGACGTGGAAGCGGCCGTCACGCGCGTCGCCCAGGAGACCGGGGCCGACGTCGGCCGCATCGTGACGGACCTGCGCTCCCCGGGAAACGTGACACACATCTACGTGGCGGTCGGTGATCCGGAGGGCGAGGCTGCCGACCGGATCGCGCACGGGTTTCAGGGCTTCAGCCGGCTTACCGATGTCCGCTACCACCCGATGTCGGACCTTGCTGACACCGACCCGCGGGGCTATTACGTGGTCTGGGGTGACCAGGCCGACGCCGAGGAGCTCCTCGGCGAGCTGCGGGCGCTCGGGCTCGACGGCGAGGTCGCACCGTATCCGGGTCTCGCGGACATCCCGGAGAAGCTCGGCTACGGTCCGCTGGCCTGGAGCGCCCTCATGGCCGTCCTGGCGGTCGTCGTGCTCATCGGGTCCGGCGTCGTGATGAACGCTCCGGCGTACGGCGTCCAGCGTCTCCAGGGGCGGTCGTTCGGCACGATCCTTGCCCGGGACCTGCGAGAGGCCGTCCGCGGTGCTGCCGCGCTCGCCGGCGTCCTCGCCCTCGTGGTGGGCGTGGCGCTGTGGTTCTACAACGGCTTCGCGCGCGTGGGGGAGTTCTCAGCCGTCGCGGGTACCACGGTGGGCGCTCTCCTCGCGATGGCGGTGCTGACACACGTCGCCGCTCTCGGACTGACGTTCCGCTCACAGATCCTCGGGGCGGTCAAGGGTGAGTACGCCTCCGGCTGGGCGCTGGTCGCCATGTACGCGGTACGGGTCCCCGCTGTCCTGCTCGTCGTCACCGTCGCGTTCGGGTGCGTGACCGCGGCCCTCCAGGTGCTCGAGCGCCAGGCGGCGCAGTCCGCCTGGAAGGCGGTGGGAGACGCCTCGTACCTCCTGGTGGGCGGCCAGGTCGGCGGGGACGACCCCGAGACCGACGCCCGGGCAGGTGCCATGGTGCGCGAGGCGGGGCAGGCCGGCGATGCCGTGGTCGTGCTGGACGTCTCCTACCTCATGGCGCCCGCCGACCCGTCGTCGCCGAACGCCGTCCCGGACCTGACCTGCCCGGTCTTCGCGGTGAACCCCGCGTATCTCGGGGAGCACACGGTGCTCGACGATGCCGGGGCCCGTCTGACGGACGTCGCGCCGGACGAGGTGACCGCGCTGGTGCCGCCTCGGTGCGGGGAGGACATCCGGTCGGGCATCGCGGCCTGGACGACGTTCCAGTCGGGCCTGGCCGGTGTCGAGGCGCCGCTGATCGCCGAGCGGGCGGTGGCGGCCGGTCAGGAACACTTCACCTACGGGAGCCCCAACGACGCGCGGGTGTCCCCCTACACGACCGACGCGGTCCTCCTCGTGATCCCGGAGACCACAGGAATGGTCGATGACCAGGGCTACCTGTCGTGGCTGACCGTCGGCGCGGTGGTCTTTCTCGACCCGGCGGAGGCCCTCGCGAGGGTCGACGCCGCAGGCCTCTCGGACTACATCATCGGCGTCCAGCCTGTGGCCCAGGCGGCGGCAGACCAGTATCGTGCGCTGGTCGCCGACCTGAGGCTGGCCGTCTTCGCGACGGCGGGGGTGCTCGCCGTGGTCGTCGCCACCGCGTTCGGTGTCTCGACGATCCACGCTCGCAGGTCGGCACAGGCGCTGTTCGTGCGTTACATCTCCGGCTGGTCGTTCTGGCGGTCCCACCTGACGTTCCTCGCCGGTGAGGCGGCCCTGGTGGTGCTGGTGCTGGTCTGGACCGTCAACGAGGCGCTCGGCCCCGCCGGCCCCGTGGGCCCCGCCGACGTTGTCAGGCACAGCGCCGGTGCATGGCAGCTGAGCATCGCCGCAGTCAGCGCGGTCGGCGGCCTTGCTCTCACCGCCTTCCTGGTGCGTACCGCTACCGAACGCCTGGTCAGGACCCGCTCGGCGGACTCATGATCGTGCCCGTCACCACCGTCCTCGGTCCGTATCCCGGTCTGTCCATCCTCTGAGGAGCGCCAATCATGTCGAGCATCACTGCCGTCGAGCTGAGCAAGGCTTTCGGTGACCGCGTCCTGTTCGAAGGATTGTCGTTCAAGGTCGCCCCCGGGCAGATGGTGGCGTTGACCGGACCGTCCGGGTCGGGCAAGTCCACCCTGCTGAACTGTGTGGGACTGCTGGAGGACGTGACGTCCGGCGCCATCGAGGTGGACGGGCGCGACATCACCAAGTTCGGGAGCGGCACGGCACGCAGGTTCCGCCGGGACACGCTGGGCTATCTCTTCCAGAACTACGCCCTCGTCGAGAACGCCACCGTCCGCTTCAACCTCGACATCGCGCTGGCCCCCGGCCGCAAGGGCGCCGCCGGCGTGCCCGCCGAGGAGGCGCTGGAGCGCGTCGGTCTCGGCGGACGCGGAAAGGAGCCCGTCTTCCGCATGTCCGGCGGGGAGCAGCAGCGGGTCGCTCTCGCGCGACTGCTCGTGAAGGCGCCCACGGTCGTCCTTGCGGACGAGCCGACCGGCGCTCTCGACGGTGCCAACGCCGACATGGTGCTCAGCTCGTTGCGATCCATCGCCGACGACGGCGCCGCTGTGCTCATCGCCACGCATTCCGAGCACGTCGTCGAGGCGTGCACGGACGTCCTGCGGGTCGGTAGGGCCTGAAAGCACCATCCACCTCGAAGGAGACAGATGATGTTCGGTACGAGGAACAGCACCACGCCGGGGCGTTTCCGCAGTGCAGTGGCTGCGCTCGTCATCGGCGGTGCGATGGTGGCCGGCGGGGCGGGTGTGGCTGGTGCGGTCAGCGCCGGCGGCGGCACCTGGCTCTCCGGCACGGACGACGGTCGCGTGTGGTCGCACTACTACCACGGGTCCAGCTGCCACGGTGCCTCGGTCCAGGGGACCGAGTCTGTGCGCGTCACCGGCATCGCCCCGGGCTACTGGGCCAGGGCGTCAGCCACGGAGCGCTGGTGGACCGTGAACCGTTCGTACTGGCACACCTGCTGACGTGGGAGGCCTGCGGGTCGGCAGAGCCTGACAGAGCACGACGACGGCGGCGACCGGTGAGGTCCGGGCCGCAGCGCGGGCCGGGAGCACCGAGGCGACCAGTCCCGCCACGAGCGAGATGCCGACCACGACCGCCAGCTCGGTCCAGGGGACCACGAGCGCCACGTCGCCCATGAGCGACAACGCCGTGACGGAGCCCGCCCAGCCGTACAGCACCCCGAGCAGGATGCCGACGCCGGCGCCCACGCCCGCGATGAGGATGCCTTCGATGGCGAGCATGCGGCGCAGCTGGCCCTTGCTCAGGCCGATCGCGCGGAGGGTGGCCGACTCGCGGGTCCGCTCGATCACGGAGAGGGACAGCGTGTTGGTCACGCCGATCACGGCGATCACCACGGCCACCGCGAGCAGGCCCACGACGATGCCGAGGATCACGTCCACGACCTGGCGGAACTGCGCAGCCTGTGCGGCCGGCCCCATGACCATGGCGCCGCCGTCCGTGGCGCCGACGGCGTCCTGGACGTCGCCGAGCACCGCTGACGCGTCGGTGTCGGCGGCCAGGCGGGCCCACACCTGCCCGGGGACGGCCGCGCTGTCGACGGTCTCGAGGTCCTCGAGCGTCACGAACCGGTTGAGGCTGGCGGTCGACGTGACGGCCACCGTCAGGTCGACCGAGCCGTCAGGCCCTGTCACGGTGAGGGTGCCGCCGGCCGTGGTCTCGAGCGACTCGAGCGCCTCCTCCGTCAGGAGGATCGTCCCCGAGGTGAGCTTCGCCGCCTCGTCGGGCGTGTTGACCACGTCGGCCAGCCGGTCGGGGTCGGCGGCGGTGACCAGGAGGTCGTCGGCGGAACCGATCGTCACGGTGCCGTGGGTGACGGTCGCGGTCGCGGCCATGCCGTCGACGCCGTCGACGGCGGACCGCACGTCGTCGAAGGTGTCCGGGGAACCGGCCGTGACCAGGAGGTCCATCGGGAACTGCTCGTCGATCATCGTGTCCGCGGACTGCCGCGCGCCGGCCGCGCCGGTCAGCATCATGGTGACGAGCGTGACGCCGATGAGCAGGGCGGTGGAGGTCGCCGCGGTGCGGCGAGGGTTCCGCAGGGTGTTCGCGACCGCGAGCCGGGCCGACGGGCCCGAGCGGCCCACCAGCCGGCCGACGCCCGCAGCCACCTTGGGCAGCCACAGCACCGAGCCGAGCACCACGCCCACGAACGAGACCGCGCCGCCCGCGACCCCCGCGAGGAGACCCACATCGGGGCGCTCGCCGATGCCCAGGGCGGTACCGAGGGCGAGGAGGGCGAAGCCGCCCACCATGGCGAGCGTCGAGAGGGCCGCCCGCGCCCTGCCGGAGCGTGCCCGGAGCGACGGGGCGTCCGCCGGCCGCAGCGCAGCGAGCGGGGCCACCCGGGTGGCCGCACGGGCGGGGGAGAGGGCCGCGAGGACCGTCACTGCGGTGCCCACGAGCAGCGGGAGCACGACGACGGGCCACGTCAGGGTGATGGTCGGGGGCAGAGGCACCCCGAGGTCGAAGGACGGGGCCACCATGAGGGCGCCCTGAGCCAGGAGGGCACCGCCCACCACGCCGGCCAACGAGGCCAGCGCGCCCAGGATCGCGGCCTCCAGGAGCACGCTCCGGTAGAGCTGGCCGGTACCCGCCCCGATGCACCGCAGCAGGGCCAGCGTGCGGGTGCGCTGGGCGACGAGCACCTGGAAGGTGTTCGTGATGACGAGCCCCGCGACGAGCAGCGCGACGGCCGCGAACGTCAGCACGAAGACCAGGAACACGAGGTCCTGGCCGCCGGTCTGCTCGGCGGTCTTCTCGGCGGCCCGCGTCTCGGTCGTGGCGACCACGACCTGCTCGGCGGGCACGTCCGCGAGGGCGGCCGCGTCCGTGAGGGCCTGCTGCAGGGCCGGCGGGATTGCCGCGCTCGAGAGCGGCTCGTCCAGCGCGACCATGGCCTCCTCGTACGTGGTGTCCTCGTTCGCCTCGGCGATCCACGTGCTGAGGTCGGTCAAGGTGGCCGCCACGGCGCCACCCTGGCCGGCGTAGGAGCCGTACGGGTCGGTGGTGATGCCCGTGACCCGCAGGTCGTCGGTCACCTGCACCGGGTCGGCCTCGACGACCTCCTCGCCGGCCTCCGGCTCGGGCGGGAAGATGGTGCGCTGCAGCGTCACCGTGTCGCCGACGGCGATGCCCAGCCTCTCGGCCAGCGCCTCGGGCACGGCGACCTCGCCGGTCCGGCCGGGCCAGGCCCCGTCGGACAGCTCGAGCGGGCTGAGGCGCTCGTCGGACGGAGCCGGGACGAGGATCTGGAACGAACCCTTTCCGCCGTGGCGGAGGTCGCCCCAGTAGGTGATGAGGGGCTGCACGGCGGCGACGCCGTCCACCTCTGCCAGAGCGCTCAGCGTGGCGTCGTCGAAACCCGCGCCGACCTCCGGGTCGTCGATGGAGAGGACGACGTCCGCGTCGGCATACTCGGCGGCGACCATGTCGCGAGCGGTGCGGTTGATGAGGTCGCCCGCGAGCAGCGTCACGGCGATGAACGCGGTGCCGATCGCGATCGCGACGCCTGCCGCGGTGAGGCGGCCCGCGCTGCGGCGCATCTGGCCGAGCGTGAGGCGCGCGGTGGGAAAGCGGGTGCCGGCCATCAGGCGTCGCCCCCGACGACGACGGACGGCTCGAGCGTGCGGAGGGCGTCGAGGCCGGCGAGGGCCGCCTCGGGGGTCGGGTCGCTGATGTCGCCCGCGATCTTGCCGTCGGCGATCAGCACGACCCGGTCGGCGTACGCGGCCGCGGCCGGGTCGTGGGTGACCATGATGATGGTGCGGCCCAGCTCGCGCACGGAGCGGCGCAGGAACGACAGCACCTCGGCGCCCGAACGTGAGTCGAGGTTGCCGGTGGGCTCGTCGGCGAACACGACGTCGGGCTGCGCGACCAGGGCACGGGCGATGGCGACGCGCTGCTGCTGCCCGCCGGAGAGCTCGCCCGGGCGGTGCGACAGCCGCGACTCGAGGCCGAGCGTCGCCACCAGGGTGTCGAACCACGCCCGGTCCACCGTGCCGCCCGCGAGCTCGACGGGCAGCATGATGTTCTGCTCGGCGGTGAACATCGGCAGCAGGTTGAACTGCTGGAAGACGAAGCCCACCCGGTCCCGGCGCAGCGCGGTGAGCTCGCGGTCGCCGAGGCGCGTGATGTCGGTGGTGCCGAGGAACGCCTGGCCGCTCGTGGCGGAGTCCAGCCCGGCGAGCAGGTGCATGAGTGTCGACTTGCCGGAGCCTGACGGCCCCATGATCGCCGTGAACCTGCCCTCCGCGAAGTCCACGTCGACGCCGGCCAGCGCGTGCACCTCCGCCTCGCCCTTGCCGTAGGTCTTGGTCAGGCTGCGCGCTCGCACGGCGGGCGAGCCTGGCCCCATGCCGTCGAGGGGTACGTACACGGTGGTGTCCACGGGTTCTCCAGTCGGACGCGTTCGGTGGTCTGTTGGTGCACCCGGGCGGGCGCTGGGCCATCGCCCGGGTGCACCACCGACGCTACGGGCGCGCCGTCGCCGGGGCATCGGACGGCGGGATGGTCCTCGCCGGCTCCCAGGTCATCCCCAGGTCGTACGGCCGACCCTGACGGCTCGGGGGCGGCCCCGGTCAGGACCCCGGGCGGACCAGGCCCGTCTCGTACGCGGTGACGACCGCCTGCACCCGGTCGCGGGCACCGAGCTTCGCCAGGATGCGTCCCACGTGCGTCTTCACCGTGGCCTCGGCGACGTAGAGGTCGGCGGCGATCTCCGTGTTGGACCGGCCGCGCGCCATCAGCACGAGGACCTCCCGCTCCCGGTCGGTGAGCGCGGCGAGGGCCGCGTCGGCGTCCGAGCGGGCGGGGTCGTCGGCGGGCAGCGCCGTGACGAGGTGCTCCAGGAGGCGCCGGGTCGACGACGGCGCGATCACCGCGTCGCCCTGGTGCACCGTCCGGATGGCCGCCAGCAGCTCCTCCGGCTGGGCGTCCTTGAGCAGGAAGCCGCTTGCCCCCGCGCGGATGGCGTCGAGGACGTACTCGTCGAGGTCGAACGTGGTGAGCACCACCACCCGGGGCGAGCCGTCGCGCGGCACGACGCCGGCCCCGGTCGCGGCCCCCGGGGAGGCGCCGGTCCCGCCGAGCAGCCTCGCCGTGGTGGCGAGCCCGTCCAGGTGCGGCATGCGGACGTCCATGAGGACGACGTCGACCGGGTGGTCCGCGAGGAGCCGCAGCGCCTGGACCCCGTCGCCGGCCTCCAGGACCACGGACAGGTCCGGCTGGGAGTCGATCACCATCCGGAGCCCGGCCCGGACGAGCGGCTGGTCGTCCACGAGGGCGACCCGGACGGGGCCTCCGGCGGGCTCGGGGTGCGGGGCTGCGGACGTCATGGCTCCTCGGTGGTCGTGGCGGCGTGCGGGGTGAGCGGCGCGAGGGTCGTCGCCGGAGGCGGCACCGGGATGGTGAGCCGCACGCGGAACCCGCCGCCGGGCCGGGGTCCTGCGGTGAGCGACCCGCCGAAGAGCGCCGCGCGCTCCCGCATCCCTGTCAGACCGTATCCCGCGTCCGGCCCCCGGCTGCCGCCGGGACCGCCGACGGCGTGGGGGCCCGCGCCGTCGGCGGCCAGGCCGCGCCCGTCGTCGTCGACGCCGAGCTCCACCTCCCGGTCGCCGAACCGGAGCAGGACGCTCACCCGCGGCCCGGGCCCGGCGTGCTTGAGCACGTTCGTGAGCGCCTCCTGGCACACGCGGTAGAGGGTGAGCCCGATGCCGGGCGGCAGGTTGCGCTCGGCGCCGACCCGGACGAAGGAGACGCGGACGCCGCTCTCGCGCACCTGCTCCACGAGCCGTTCGATCTCCGTGACGTCCGGCTGCGGCGTGAGCGGCGCGGGCGGGGCGCTCGCGGCGGGCTCCGGCGCGGGAGGGGCGTCCGGCGTCGGCCCGGGTGCCGCCGTCCAGACCGCGGGCAGCACCCGTTCCAGGCCGAGGAGCGACCGGGGCGACCTTGCCGAGGAGGGCGGGCTGCCGGCACCGGGCAGACCCGGCGGGGTTCCCGCGGCGCCCGTGCCGGGGGCGTCCTCGCGGAGCACGCCCAGGAGACGCCGCATCTCGGTGAGGGCCGCCCGGCCCGTCTCGGCGATGGTGCCGAGGGCGCGGGTGGCGGCGTCCGGGTCGTTCGCCGCGGCGTAGCGCCCGCCGTCCGCCTGGGCGATGACGACCGACAGCGAGTGGGCCACGATGTCGTGCATCTCGCGCGCGATGCGGGCCCGCTCGGCCGCGGTGGCGATCTGCGCCTGCTGGTCCCGCTCGATCTCGAGGCGGACGGTGCGCTCCTGCATCGCGACGAGCATCGTGCGGCGTCCGCGCCGGACGAGGCCGAAGGCGAAGACGGCGAGGAACACGAGCGCGGAGAAGACCATCACCGGTACGGACGACAGGACGCTCTCCCCGGTCCACCACCACAGGGAGATCCCGACGGCCACCGACCCGGCCATGGCGGACAGCGCACCCACCCGGTAGGCCCACCGGGGCCCGTACACCGTGAGCGTGTACAACGAGTACGGCACCGCCAGCAGGTCTGCCGGGCCGACGAGGGGGTAGCCCGCCAGCAGGTGGCCCAGGGCAGCCGCGTACACCGCGACGGTGGCGGCCACCGGACGAGTCCGGGCCCAGGGCAGAGGCGCGATGACCGCGGCCGACCAGAGCGCCAGCCTGAGGTCCCCCGACTCGGAGCCCGGGCCGTACAGGTTCAGCTGCGCGGCCGGGACCACGACGACCAGGGCGAGGACGAGGGTGCCGCCGAGGTCCATGAGGAAGCGATGCTTCTCCGACCATCGCGCGACGCGTTCGTACCAGCCCATGCGGGTCACATTAAGCCGGACCATTGCGTCGCCGCGTCATCCCGTGGTAGCACTCTCTCGTAGCGCAACCGCCCGAAAGGATTCGGGAAGGGCGAACCCGACACGCCTCGCGGTGACGCCGCGAGGTGCGGAATGCCCTAGCATGGGGGAATGACTCACGTACTCCTAGCCGAGGACGACCCGGCCATTGCCGAGCCGTTGGCACGAGCGCTCACCCGCGAGGGTTACGACGTCGTCGTGCAAGGAACCGGCAAAGGTGCGATCGAGAACGCTAGCGGGGCGGACATCGTCGTCCTGGACCTCGGCCTGCCGGACATGGACGGGCTCGATGTCGCGCGCGAGATCCGGGCCAGCGGCCTGACCGTCCCGGTGCTCGTGCTCACCGCACGCGCCGACGAGGTCGACCTGGTCGTGGGTCTGGACGCCGGTGCTGACGACTACGTCACCAAGCCGTTCCGCCTCGCCGAGCTCCTGGCCCGCGTCCGCGCGCTGCTGCGCCGGTCGCACGGCGAGACCGGCGAGGAGGAGGAGCTGCACGCGCAGGACGTCCGCGTCGACGTGGCCGCGCACCGCGCGTTCCAGGGCGACCGCGAGCTGCACCTCACCACCAAGGAGTTCGACCTCCTGCGCGTCCTCGTCGCCAACGCCGGTTCCGTCGTGGTCCGCGACACGCTGATGCGTGACGTCTGGGGCTCGGACCCGGTGGGTTCCACGAAGACTCTCGACATGCACGTGTCGTGGCTCCGCCGCAAGCTCGGCGACGACGCCAACGCCCCGCGCTACGTCTCGACCGTGCGCGGTCTCGGCTTCCGGTTCGAGATCGGGGCGAGCTAGTCGCATGCGCGAGCGGGTGAGGACCGCCACACTGGCAGCGGTTTCCGTGGCGGTCCTCCTCCTCGGCGTCCCGCTCGCCATCGTCGGTGGCAAGTGGGTCTACGCCCTGCAGGTCGACGCCATCAGCGCCCGCGCGGTGGAGGTGGCCGAGTGGTTCGAGAGCAACGCGGACAGCCTCGACGAGGGCGATCCGGCGGCTGTCGCGCTGGTCCCGTCCTATCTGGAGGAGATGGCGGCGGGCGCCGAGCCTGAGCCCGACGCGTACATCCAGGTGACGATGTCGGACGGCACCGTCCACACCACGGGCGAGCCGGTGGGCGAGCCGCGGATCGAGGTGGCGGTCAACAGCGAGGCCGAACGGCTCTACGTGATCGTCCAGGTCCCGGCCTGGCCGGCCTACGTGAAGGCGTCGTACGCCGTCGCCCTCGTCGCGCTGGGCTGTCTCGCCGCGATCGCCGCCGGCTACATCATGGCGTCCTGGCTGGCGAACCGTCTGGCGGCGCCCTTCGTCTACCTGGCGGCATCTGCCGAGCTGCTCGGCTCCGGGCAGGTGCGCCCGCAGTTCGAGCCCACGAACGTCGAGGAGATCGACCTCGTCGCGGCCGAGCTCGCGCGCAGCGCGGACCGGCTCGCCAGCCGCCTCGCCGTCGAGCGGCAGTTCACCTCCGACGCCTCGCACCAGCTGCGCACCCCTCTCACGGCCCTGACGATGCGGCTCGAGGAGATCACGCTCCTGTCGACCGAGCCCGAGGTCCAGGAGGAGGCGCGCATCTCGCTGGAGCAGGTGGAGCGACTCGTGGGGGTCGTGGACGACCTGCTCGCCCGGTCCCGCAAGGCGCAGGGTGGCACCACGGAGACCGTCGACCTCTCGGTCGTGCTCCGGCAGCAGGAGGAGGAGTGGCGCCCCACCTTCGAGAAGGAGGGCCGTCACCTGGCCGTCGAGGTACCCGAGGACCTCCAGGTCCTCGCCACGCCGGGTGCTCTCGCCCAGGTGCTGTCGACCCTGATCGAGAACTCGCTCAAGTACGGCGACGGCACCACCACCTTGCGGGCCCGGCTCTCCGGGAACACGGGCGCGGTCGCGGTCGAGGTCGCGGACGAGGGCCCAGGCGTCACCGAGGAGCTGGCCGGCCAGATCTTCGAGCGCGGCGTCACGTCGGGCGCCGGCACGGGCCTGGGCCTCGCGCTCGCCCGTGACCTGGTCACGGCCGATGGCGGCCGCCTCGAGCTCTCCCAGCGCAACCCGGCGGTGTTCTCCGTCTTCCTCGCGGGCATCCCGAAGTCGTACGACCCGCACGTGGTGCTTCCCGTCGGCTCGACGTTCTCGACCCCCGGGACCAAGCGCCGCCGCTTCTCGTGGAGGTAGGCGGCGCCCGCCGGGCCTGTGAGATGATCCCGGCGTGAGCGCTCCGCAGATCATCGACATGGACACCACCACCACCGCGATCGACGGGCTCGTCGTCCTGACCATGAAGCAGGTGAGCGACGACCGGGGCACCGTGCGCGAGCTCTACCGGGCCTCCTCCTACGCGGCCACGCTGGCGGGCGTCGGACCCTGGCAGCAGATCAACGCGACGGAGACGCGGTACGGAGCCGTCCGCGGCCTGCACGGTGAGGCGATGACGAAGCTCGTCGCGATCGTGAGCGGCCGGGCGTTCGGCGTGTACCTCGATGCGCGCCGGGAGTCGGCCTCCTACGGGGCCGTCGTGACGGTCGACCTCGAGCCCGGTACCCAGGTCCTGGTCCCGGCCGGGGTCTGCAACGGCTTCCAGAGCGTGAGCGAGGGCGGGTCGCAGTACCTCTACTGCTTCGACCAGGAGTGGGTCCCGGGCATGGCGGGTACGGCCTTCACGCCTCTCGACGAGGGCCTCGGGGTCGAGTGGCCGGTGGCGATCGACCCGTCGGACCCGGCCCAGGTCTCGGCCAAGGACGCGGGCGCCCCGAAGTTCTCGGACCTCGCCACGACCGTCGCGTAGGGCGCTGCCGGTACCCTTGACCAGCGTGGAACCACCAGTGATCGCCGTGGTCGGCGGAGGACAGCTCGCACGCATGATGGCACCGGCGGCTGCAGGGCTCGGAGTCCGGCTGCGGGTCCTCGTCGAGGACGCCGGATCGTCCGCGGCGCAGGTCGTGACCGACGCCCCCGTGGGCGCCGCGTCCGACGAGGCTGCGATCCGCGCTCTGATCGCCCCCGGCGAGGTCCGGGAACCGGCCGCGGTGCTGACCTTCGAGCACGAGCACGTGCCGAACAGCCTGCTCACCGACCTGATCGAGCACGGCACCCCGGTGCGGCCCGGCCCGGACGCGCTGATCTACGCCCAGGACAAGATCGTGATGCGCCGCCGGCTCACCGAGCTCGGCGTCCCGTGCCCGCGCTGGACCGCCCTTCCCCACGAGGTGGCCGACGACGCCCGCGCGGCCCTGGGCGGCTTCCTCGCCCAGGTGGGCGGGTCCGCCGTCGTCAAGACCGCCCGCGGGGGCTACGACGGCAAGGGCGTCCGCGTGGTCTCCTCCGCCGACGGGGCCGACGACTGGCTCGCCGCCGCGGCGGCCGGCGGGCCGGCGCTGCTCGTCGAGGAGAAGGTGCCGTTCACCCGGGAGCTGGCGGTGCTGGTCGCCCGGCGGCCGTCCGGCGAGGTCCGGACCTGGCCCGTCGTCGAGTCCGTCCAGCGCGACGGCGTGTGTTCCGAGGTGGTCGCGCCGGCGCCCGGCCTGTCGCCCGAGCTTGCCGCCCAGGCCCGCGAGATCGCCGTGGAGATCGCCGAAGGGCTCGGCGTCACGGGCGTCCTCGCCGTCGAGCTGTTCGAGGTGCCTGGAGCAGGCGGCGAGCCGCAGGTCCTCGTCAACGAGCTCGCGATGCGACCGCACAACAGCGGCCACTGGACCATCGACGGCGCGGTGACGAGCCAGTTCGAGCAGCACCTCCGCGCCGTGCTCGACCTGCCGCTCGGTTCGACCGACGCCGTGGCGCCCTGGACCGTGATGGCGAACGTGCTGGGATCCACGCACGACGACCTGACCGATGCGCTCCCGGAGGTGCTCGCCGCCTTCCCCGACGCGCGGGTCAACCTGTACGGCAAGGCCGTGCGCCCGGGCCGCAAGCTCGGCCACGTGAACGTCAGCGGCGGTGACCTCGAGGAGGTGCGCCGCCGGGCCGTCGCGGCGGCGGCGCTGCTGCAGGGCACACGCGAGAACCTGGAGGTCGTGGCATGAACCCGCTGGTGGGCATCGTGATGGGGTCGGACTCCGACTGGCCCGTGATGCAGGGCGCCGCCGATGCGCTCGAGGAGTTCGGCGTCCCGGTCGAGGTGGACGTGGTGTCCGCACACCGGATGCCCGTGGAGATGATCGACTACGGGCGCTCGGCGGCCGAGCGCGGGCTGCGGGTGATCGTCGCGGGCGCGGGCGGTGCCGCGCACCTGCCCGGCATGCTCGCGGCGGTGACGCCGCTCCCCGTGATCGGGGTTCCCGTACCGCTCAAGCACCTCGACGGCATGGACTCGCTGCTGTCCATCGTTCAGATGCCCGCCGGGGTGCCCGTCGCCACGGTCTCGATCGGTGGTGCCCGGAACGCCGGCCTGCTGGCCGCGCGCATCCTCGCCGCCGGCGAGGGCGAGGCGGCCGCGGCCCTGCGCGAGCGGATGGTCGAGTTCCAGGCGGCCCTGAGCGACGTCGCCCGGGCCAAGGGGGCCGCGCTGCGGGCGAGCCGCGACGGGGTCTGAGGTGCGGCTCGCCCCCCGTGCGCCGTGCTGTGCGGCTTACTGGGGCAGCCCGCCCACCTGGCCGGGCGCCAGGTTCCCGTCCCGGATGTCGGTCCAGAACTGCCCCACGGTGTTCGGGTCCAGCTGGATCGCCGAGCCGATGTTGCCACCCGGGCGGAAGTCCGGGTTCGAGATCGGCGGCGTCCCGGTGATCCCCTCGGGGCCGTTCGCGGCGCGGAAGGCGAGCACCAGGCCGCCGAGGTCGACGATGCCGGTGTCCGTGTCCACCACCAGGGCGGAGAGCCCGGCGTCGGCCAGGGTGACCTGGTCGCCGAGCCGGTACAGGATCGACGGGTCCGCCGCCTTCGCGGAGATGGCGGCGATGACCTGCCGCTGCCGCTCGGCGCGCCCGATGTCGCCCTTGGGGTCCGAGTAGCGCATGCGGGAGAACGCGAGCGCGGTATGGCCGTCCGCGGGGTGGCAGCCGGCTGTCCAGACCAGCTCGCTGCGGTAGTCGTTCACGTCGTAGTCCAGGCAGAGCTCCACGCCCCCGAGCGCGTCCACGATTCCCTCTACGCCGCCGAAGCCCACCTCGACGTAGTGGTCGACGGTGAAGCCGGTCATGCCCTCGACGGCCTGGACGAGTCCCGGCGCGCCGCCGCGCGCGTAGGTCGCGTTGAGCTTGGTGCCCCCCTGGTCGGGGATCTCGACGTAGGTGTCGCGCGGGAGGCTGATCAGCGCCGTGGGACCGCTGCGCGGCTTGTGCAGCAGCATGATCGTGTCCGTGCGGGCGCCCGTGGTGCCGTCCTCGCTGATGCCTTCGCCGCGGGCGTCGGACCCTGCCAGGAGGTACGTCGTGCCCTCCGTGCCGTCCGCCCCCGAGAGCGCCTCGACGTGCTGGATCTTGCCGTTCGCCCAGATGAGCAGGCCCACGGGCCAAGCGATCACCGCGACCAGCAGCAGGACGGCGACCAGGCCGGCCACCCGGCCCTTGCGCACGCGGATGCCGCCGGTGCCGACGCGGGCCGGCGCGACGCCGGGTCGGGTGACACCGGGGCGTGCGGCCGCCGTCCGGGCAGCGGCAGGCCGGGTCCCGGCGGCCACCGGTGCCGCAGCACCCGCCGTGCGGGAGGTGACGCGCCGGGTGGGGCCGGTCGGGGTCGCCGAGCGGGCGGTGCTCGATCCGGGGCGCGCGGCGCCCTGGCGCGGGGCGGAGCCTGCCGGCGGGACGCTCGGCGGCGCGCCCGCGGGCTCGCCCTGCCGGGGGCGCGCCCCGGCCCGGCCACGCGCCGGAGGGATCGCCTGGGGCGGCTGTCCGCTCCGGGGCGCGATGCTCCGGGGGCCCCCGGCGCGGCCGTCCTTGATGACGGGGATCTCGCGGGAGGACTGGCGCTGGACCCGGGGTGCCATCGGGACGGCGTCGTCCGGGCGGCCGATCCGGCCGGGCTGCCGCTTGGTCGCACCTGACTGCCCCACCGAGATGGCGTCGTCGGCGGAGTCCGGTCGCGAGCCCGAGCGGGCCTGCGGCGTGAAGCTCGGGGGAAGTCGGTGCGCCGGGTCGGCGCCTGGGCTCTGGTCGCTGGTCATGATGTCCTCAGCCGCAGACGGAGGTGACGTCGGCAGACGAGAACGCGTCCTCGCCCGCCTTCTTCGTCTCCGTCGGTGTCGGGTCCTGCTCGGGTGCCGTGGAGGTGGCAGTCGGGTCGGGCGTCGTGGTGGGCGTCGTGGTGCTCGCCGAGATGTCCGGCGAGGGCTCGCCCGCCGCCGGCACGTCGGCGAGCAGGTTCGCCCAGAGGGCGTCCGCCTCCTCGGTCCAGACGACGTTGGCGGTGTTGGCGCGGTCCTGGACCCACGGCACGGTCATGAAGGAGATGTTCTCAGCCCGGACGTTCCGCATGCTGAAGGCCAGGCCGGTGAGTTCGGACACGGAGGCGAAGTTGTCGCTCGTCGTGAGCGAGTCCGTCAGGGCGCTCAGGAACGAGAGCAGCGCCGGGGCGTCCGTCAGCACGTTCTGCGCCAGGACCGACCGGGAGACCGCCGCGAGGAGCTCCTGCTGCCGGCCGATCCTGCTGGTGTCCGAGCCGTCCAGCCCGGTACCCGTGCGTGCCCGCGCGTAGTTCAGGGCGGTCCAGCCGTCGAGCGGCTGGACCCCGGGCTCCAGCTTGAGCCCGTTCGCCTTGGGGGCGTCGATGGCCTGCGGGATGCACAGCTCGACGCCGCCGATCGCGTCGATCATGTGCTGGAAGCCGGCGAAGTCGACCACCACGTAGCCGTCCATGCGGATCCCGGTCAGCTGCTCGAGCGTCAGCATCGTGCAGATCGCACCCGAGTGGATGTCGCCCCCCGTGACGACCCCCTGGGCGAAGGCGGCGTTGAACTTGGAGTCCCGCAGGGCGCGCGTGGAGCCGCCGTCCGTGGTGGGGCAGGACGGGATGTCGACCGTCGAGTCGCGCGGCACGGAGACCAGCTCCACCCGGCTGCGGTCCGCGGACACGTGCATGACGATCGTCGTGTCCGAGCGAGCACCCTCCTCCCCGTCGGCCACGAGGTTCGCGTTCTCGCCACTGCGGTCGTCGCTACCGAGCAGGACGATGTTGAGCGGACGGCCGGCGTTGGGGTCGGTCGGCTCGACGGCCTCCGGCCGGTCCACGCCCGCGAGCACGTCGTCCATGTTCACCGAGTCGATGTTCCCCGTGAGGGTGAGGGCGGCGGTCACACCGCCCACGACCGCCAGCGTCAGGACACCCGTCAGGACGAGACCTGCGGTGCGAGCCGCCCTGTGCGTCCGGAGGCTCGCCGCGTGCGCCGGCCGCCGGACGGGCACCGCAGCGTCTCCCGGAGCGGTCAGCTCCGGGAGCGAGGGGCTCGGCGCAGGGGTCGTCACAGCCCATGAGACTAGCCCGGCGGTGTCGAAGTGCCGCGGGGAACGGGGTTTCACCGGGTGGAGGAGTTGTGCAGGGCATCCGCCATCTCACCCTCCGGTACGCTGCACCACGTGCCAGATCCTGCCGCGAACACCGCACGACAGGGCGACAGGGTCGTCGCCGTCGTCGTCGCGTACAACCGCCGTGACCTGCTCCGCGAGGCCCTCGACGCCCTCGCGGACCAGACGCGCGCGGTGG
Source organism: Antribacter sp. NEAU-D49 (assembly GCF_057158775.1). Taxonomy (NCBI): domain Bacteria; kingdom Bacillati; phylum Actinomycetota; class Actinomycetes; order Micrococcales; family Promicromonosporaceae; genus Antribacter; species Antribacter sp. NEAU-D49. The sequence goes on from NZ_JBXTSN010000014.1 coordinate 78,952, forward strand.
ACGTCGTCCTGGTCGTGGACAACCGGTCCGACGACGACTCGGCGGAGGTCGCGCGCGCCCACCGGGTCGGCGCCGAGGTGCTCTCCCTGACGCGGAACACCGGCGGGGCGGGCGGGTTCGCCGTGGGGCTCGAGCACGCCGTCGGGCCGCTCGCCGCGGACGTCGTGTGGCTGATGGACGACGACACGATCCCGACGCCGACCGCGCTGGCGGAGCTGCTGCGGGCGCGCGCCGCCTACGACGGACCGGTCGCGGTGCTCGGCAGCAAGGTCGTCTGGCACGACGGCCGGGAGCACCCGATGAACACCCCTCGCCGCCGGCCGGGCGCCTCTTCCGCGGCCGTCGGGCGAGCGGCGGCCGCGGGCGCCGTCCCTGTGCGCTCCTCGTCCTTCGTCTCGATGCTCGTCGACGCACGCGCGGTCAGGCACCATGGCCTCCCCGTGGCCGACTACTTCATCTGGAACGACGACTTCGAGTACTCCTGCCGGCTGCTGCGCCGCGGGACCGGGCTGCACGTGCCGGCGTCCGTCGTCGAGCACCGGACCAAGAAGTTCGGCGCCACGGACGTCGACCCGGGCGAGCGGTTCTACTACGAGGTCCGGAACAAGCTCTGGATGCTGACCCGGTCGGGCTCGCTCTCACCGTTCGAAAAGGTGCTGTACACCGGCGCCTCGCTGCGCCGCTGGGCCCGCACCTACCGAGGGTCCCAGAACCGCGACGTGCTCCGCTCCGCGGGACTGCGCGGGCTGCGGGACGGGGTGCTGCGCGCCCCGCGGCCGAACCACGAGGTGCTCGCGGGAGTCATCGCCGCGGGCGGCCCGATCGGTGCCGGACAGGGTCCGGCGACGTGACGACGCCGTTCTCCGTGCTGCTCCCCGTCTACCACGGTGACGTGGCAGCGCACCTTCGGCGGTCGTTCGACTCCGTGACGTCGCACCAGACGCTCCGGCCCGCCCAGGTGGTCGTGGTCCAGGACGGGCCCGTCGGTGCGGCGCTCGACGCGGCCCTCCGGGACCTGGAGGCCGGTTCCCCCGTCCCGGTGACCGTCGTGCGCATCCCGACGAACGGGGGCCTGGCCCCGGCGCTGGCCACGGGCCTCGACGCGTGCGACCACGAGATCGTCGCCCGTCAGGACGCCGACGACATCTCGCGGCCGGAACGGTTCGCCGTCCAGGTCCCGCTCGTCGACCAGGGGCTGGACCTCGTCGGGTCGGCGATCGAAGAGTTCGAGGACGAGGCGACCCTGGCCGACGGGCCCGCCGGCCTGGTGCGGACCCCTCCCTTGACCCATCAGGCGATCGTCCGGGCGATCCGGTTCCGTTCGCCGTTCAACCACCCGTCGGTGGTCTACCGCCGGACCTCTGTCCAGCGCGCGGGCGGCTATCAGGACCTGCCTCTCATGGAGGACTACTGGCTGTTCGTCAGGATGGTCGCGCTCGGACTCCGGATGGCGAACGTCCCGGACCCGCTCGTGCTCTACCGCGTCGGGGCCGGCGCCTACGCGCGACGCGGAGGCACGCGCCTGCTCCGGAGCGAGGTGGAGATGCAACGACGTATGCACGCGCTCGGGGTCACGAGCACCGCCCAGTACGCCCGGAACGTCGTTCTCCGGGGTGGTTACCGCCTCGTCCCCGAGGGCTTGCGTCGGCGCGCCTACCGCGCTGACGCCCTGCGGCGATGAGGGCCGTGCATGTCCTGTGGTGGAATCGCGCATCCCGTCCGATCTGGTCGGTGCGGAATCCATCGCACGCTACGCTGTTCCCGCTGTCATCCGATCGAGGAGTATGAGTGGACGCGGATCTCGTCGTCGTCGGATCGGGCTTTTTCGGCCTGACCGTTGCCGAGCGCATTGCTGAGGAATATGGCCGGAAGGTCCTTGTGATCGACCGCCGACCGCATATCGGCGGGAACGCCTTCTCCGAGGAGGAGAAGGTCACCGGGATCGAGGTGCACCGTTATGGTGCCCACTTGTTCCACACGTCGAACGAGCGCGTCTGGGAGTATGTGAACCGGTTCACCGCGTTCACGAACTACGTCCATCGCGTCTACACGACGCACAAGGGCGAGGTGTACCCCATGCCGATCAACCTCGGCACGATCAACCAGTTCTTCAGGTCGGCACTGGGCCCGGACGCGGCGCGCGCCCTTGTCAAGGAGCAGGCCGCGGAACTCGGCGACAAGAAGCCCGAGAACCTCGACGAGCAGGGCGTGTCGCTGATCGGTCGACCCCTGTACGAGGCATTTATCCGGGACTACACGGCCAAGCAGTGGCAGACCGACCCGCGAGAGCTGCCGGCGTCGATCATCTCCCGTCTGCCCGTGCGCTACACGTACGACAACCGCTACTTCAACGACACCCACGAGGGCCTCCCCGTCGACGGGTACACGAAGTGGATCGAGCGGATGGCCGACCACAAGAACATCGAGGTCCGCCTCGGGGTCGACTTCTTCGACGAGACGCAGCCGGTCAGCAAGAACAACGTGGTAGGCAACGTTCCGGTGGTCTACACCGGCCCGGTCGACCGCTACTTCGGCTATGCCGAGGGTGAGTTGTCCTGGCGCACGCTGGACTTCGAGGAGGAGGTGCTCGACGTGGGGGACTACCAGGGCACCCCGGTGATGAACTATGCGGACGCCGATGTCGCGTACACCCGCATCCACGAGTTCCGGCACTTCCACCCTGAGCGGGAGTACCCGACGGACAAGACGGTCATCATGCGAGAGTTCTCGCGCTTCGCCGAGCGTTCGGACGAGCCGTACTACCCGATCAACACCGCGGAGGACCGCGAGCGGCTCCTGAAGTACCGCGACCTGGCCGCCGCCGAGCGGGATGTGCTGTTCGGTGGTCGTCTTGGTACCTACAAGTACCTCGACATGCACATGGCGATCGGTGCGGCGCTGTCGATGGTCGACAACAAGCTCGCCCCGCACTTCGGGCGCGGCGAGGGCATCCAGAGCGGAGGGGTCGACGCATGAGCACCGCCCAGGTTGCCAACCTCGCAGAGGAGCACGACACGGTGTCCGGCGAGCCGTACCGCGTTGTCCAGCGGGTCATCCTTCCACCTGAGGTGGACTCCGACAGCATCCCGCTGTACGTCGAGGCCGGCGAGATGCGCTCCTCGCACATGCGGACCGACTTCGAGTCGATGTCTCTGCGGGCCGCCGCGACAACCCAGGACGGCGCCGTGAAGTCGGCCGACAACGTCCGTTCGCAGGACGTGACCGGTCGGTATTCCATCACGACGCAGCCTGGCCTACGGCTGTCGTTCGCCACGTACTTCAACGCGTTCCCGGCCAGCTACTGGCGCAAGTGGACCGTCGTCGAGAAGGTGCGGCTCACCGTGATGACCACGGGCACCGGCACCGTCACGATCTACCGGTCGAACGCTCGCGGTGTCCAGCAGCGGGTCGAGTCCCACCAGGTGTCGGGAGACTCGACGCTCGTCGTCGACCTGCCCCTCAAGATGTTCGGCGACGGTGGCTGGTACTGGTTCGACCTCATCGGTGGCGCCCAGCCCCTGGCGCTCGAGCTCGGGACATGGTCTGTGCCTGAAGCCGGCCGTCGTCGCGGACGCACCAGCGTCGGTGTCACCACGTTCAACCGGTCCGACTACTGCCTCGAGACGATCCGCGCGGTCGCCGCGAGCGAGGACGTCCGCGAGCTGCTCGACGAGCTGATCATTGTCGACCAGGGCACGCAGAAGGTGCGCGACGAGGACGGGTTCGCCGAGGTCGCCGAGGAGATGGGTCCGCAGCTGCGGATCATCGAGCAGGGCAACATCGGCGGTTCCGGCGGCTTCTCGCGCGGCATGTACGAGACCGTCAAGGCCGGCAAGAGCGACTACGTCATCCTGCTCGACGACGACATCGTCCTGGAGCCCGAGAGCATCCTGCGCCTCGTGACCTTCGCCGACTTCACGCGCGTCCCCACGATCGTGGGCGGTCACATGTTTGACATGTACAACCGCTCGGTGCTGCACACCTTCGGCGAGATCGTGGAGCCCTGGCGTATCCAGCCCGGGCTCCCGCACCCGGAGATGGAGAACGGCCACGACTTCCGCGGTGCGGGCCTGCGGTCCACGCCGTGGCTCCACCGGCGTGTCGACGTCGACTACAACGGCTGGTGGATGTGTCTGATCCCCACCGAGGTGATCCGTGAGATCGGGCTGTCCCTGCCGGTCTTCATCAAGTGGGACGACGCCGAGTACGGTCTACGTGCCCGCGACCACGGGTTCCCGACGGTGTCCCTGCCGGGTGCTGCGGTGTGGCACGTGTCGTGGGCCGACAAGGACGACCTGGTCGGCTGGCAGGCGTACTTCCACGAGCGCAACAGGCTCATCACCGCCATCCTCTACTCGATGTACGAGCGGGGCGGTCGCGTGCTCCGTGAGTCCACGTACATGGACATCAAGCACCTGATCTCCATGCAGTACTACTCGGAGCAGGGCCGGCTCATGGCTATGCGCGACGTGCTCGCCGGCCCGGACCACCTGCACTCGATCATCGGCACCAAGCTTCCCGAGATCCGCTCCATGACGAGCGAGTTCCCGGACGCCCAGTACAAGGCCGACCCGGGAGAGTTCCCGGCGCCCGCGCGGAGCAAGCCCCGCAACAGGGGGCGCGTCGGCGACATGCCCAGGCGGGCGTCACTCGTCCCGTGGGCGGCAAAGACCGTCGTACGACAGGTGGTCGCGCCGGTCAAGAGCTCCAGGACCGAGCGTCCTCAGACGTTCATCTCACACCAGGACGCCCGCTGGTGGCGCCTGTCGCAGTACGACAGCGCGGTGGTCTCCAACGCCGAGGGCACCGGTGCTTCCTGGCACGTGCGCGACCCCCGCAAGGTCCGGCGGATGCTTGCCGAAGGCCTTCGACTGCACGCCGAGCTGCTCGCCCGGTGGACCAACCTGCACGACTCCTACCGCGACGCGCTCCCGCGGATCACCTCGTTCGAGGCGTGGGAGGAGACCTTCGCGGCGAACCCGCCGGTGGAGAAGAAGTGACGGCAGTGGCGACGAGGTCGGAGCAGCCCTTGGTCGAGCCGGGCAAGGGCCAGGGGCTGCTCGACGTGGTGCGGCACCGGTTCCTCCTCAGCCTGATCGTCAAGAAGGAGCTCCGAGTCCGTTACCGCGGCTCGGTGCTCGGCATGCTGTGGTCGTACGTCAAACCGGCGACCCAGTTCGTGGTCTATTTCCTTGCTCTCGGAGTGTTCCTCGAGCTCAACAAGGGGATGGAGGACTACGCCGTCTACCTGTTCTCCGGCATCGTGGTGGTCAACTTCTTCGGTGAGGGTTTTTCCAACGCGACGAGGTCGATTGTCTGGAACGCGCCGTTGATCCGGAAGATCTACCTGCCGCGCGAGCTCTTCCCGGTGGCCTCGGTATGGGTGTCGGTGGCCCACTTCCTGCCACAGCTCCTCGTGCTCGTCATCGGCGCTGTCGTCATGGGCTGGCGTCCTGACCTGCTGGCCTTCGTCGCGGCGGTCGCCGGGTTCCTGACGGTCGGGGCGCTCGCCCTGGGCCTCGGTCTGCTGTTCGGTGCCGTCAACGTGCTGTTCCGCGACTCGGAGAACTTCGTGGACCTGATCGTCATGGTCGCCACGTGGGCGTCGCCCGTGCTGTATCCCCTGTCGGCAGTGGAGCGGGTCGCGCCGGCGTGGGTCGTCACGCTGTACCAGCTGAACCCGCTGACTGCTGCCGTGGAACTCTTCCATCGGGCGTTCTGGCTCCCGGGGACCTCCGCTCACGGGAACGGCGAGCCGGAGAACCTCTGGTTGTTCGGCAGCATCGGTCTGGTCGTCTCCTTCCTGGTCCTGATCGTGGGTCAGGCCGTCTTCCGGCGCCTCGAGGGGCGCTTCGCGCAGGAGCTCTGAAACTCGAAGTGGTCTCCAGCATCGAGATCTCGGACGTGCAGAAGTCATTCACGCTCCGGCACAACAGGTCTCTCAAAGAACTGATGATGTCGTCCATCCGGCGGCAGAAGCTCAAGGACGAGTTCCTTGCGATCGACTCGATCGACCTGACCATCGAGGAGGGCGAGACTGTCGCCCTCCTCGGATTCAACGGCTCCGGCAAGTCGACGCTGCTGAAGCTCATCTCCGGCGTGCTCCGGCCGGACCGGGGAACGATCCGGACCCGCGGCCGGGTCGCCGGCCTCATCGAGGTGGGCGCGGGGTTCCACCCCGACCTCACGGGGCGGGAGAACGTCTTCCTCAACGGGGCGATCCTCGGCATGTCGGAGGCCGACATCGCAAAGCGTTTCGACGAGATCGTCGCCTTCAGCGAGATCGAGCGGTTCATCGACACCGAGGTGAAGTTCTACTCCTCGGGCATGTTCCTGCGTCTGGCGTTCGCGGTCGCGGTCCACTCGGACCCCGAGGTCTTCCTGATCGACGAGATCCTCGCCGTCGGTGACGAGCCGTTCCAGCGCAAGTGCCTCGACCGGGTGCGGGAGCTGCGGGACGAGGGTCGCACGCTCGTGATCGTGAGCCACGACCTGGACATGGTTGCCAACCTCTGCGAGCGGGGCGTGCTCCTGGAGAGGGGCCGTCTCGTCGCCGACGAGACCGCGAAGGCGATCGTCGAGAAGATGCGCGGGTGAACCACGGCCACCGTTCCGACACCGAGGTGAACCCGAGCCACCGTGTCGATATCCAAGGACTCCGGGCGCTGGCAGTCGGCCTCGTCGTCCTGTATCACCTCCGGCCAGGGATGCTGCCCGGTGGGTTTGTCGGGGTTGACGTCTTCTTCGTCATATCCGGCTTCCTCATCGTCGGCTCGCTCGCGTCCGAGGTGGCTGGTACCGCGAGGATCGACGCGCTCCGGTTCTACGCCCGGCGGATTCGGCGTCTGCTCCCAGCAGCGACGGTCACGATCATCCTGACCGTCATTGCCGGCTGGCTCCTTCTCCCGTCGACGCGGTGGGAGCGGATCGGCGAGGACGCGATCACCTCGGCTCTGCAGGTGCACAACTGGGCGCTGGCGTTCTCGTCGGACTCGTATGCCGAAGCGACGGCACATGCCTCTCCCTTCCAGCACTTCTGGTCGCTGGCCGTCGAGGAGCAGTTCTACCTCGTGGTGCCGCTCCTGATGATGGGCAGCGTGCTGCTCCTCCGCCGCAGGGGCGTCCCGGTGCGGACAGTTCTCACAGCACTCTTCAGTGTCCTCTTCGTGGCCTCGCTCGGGACCAGCATCGTGTGGACCTTGGTGGACCCCGCTGCCGCCTACTTCGTCACTCCGGTGCGTGTGTGGGAGCTGGCCGCCGGCGGCCTTGTGGCGATGACCGCGCCGACGCTCCGGCACCCCGTCGTTCGGTCGGTGGCCGGGTGGCTCGGTCTGGGCGCGGTCGTCGCGAGCGCGTTCCTCCTTCGCACCACCGACCCGTTCCCCGGCGCGCTCGCGCTGCTTCCCGTTGCCGGCACCTGCCTGCTGCTCGTGGCCGGTGGCAAGGGCGCCGGGTTCGCCAATCCCACGCGATGGCTCTCGACCAGGTTCCCCGTGTGGGTGGGTGACATCAGTTACAGCCTCTACCTGGTCCACTGGCCGGTCGTGGTCATCATGGTCGCGGTGCTCGACCGGGAGACACTCCCGTGGCGGTGGGCGCTGGTCGCCCTCGGGGCGAGCCTCCTGCTCGGCTGGGCGTCCACACAGTTCGTGGAGCGTCCGTTTCGCAGACGGACCAGCGGGAGCGCTTCGCGCCGCGTCACACCTCGCGTCTTCGCCGCGGGCGCGTCGGCTGTCGCGCTGTCCGTAGCGTGTGGCATGGCGCCCGTGTGGGCCGCGGGGGAGCTGTCGCGGCCGGCGGTCCTCGACGCCGTCCATGTGGGTGCCGGTGCCCTCTCCGCCCCGCGCGACCCGCGCGCGGAGGTCCCGGTCGTCCCGGCGACGACCGTGGCGCGGGGCGACCTGCCACCCGTCCATGCGGACGGGTGCGTGGAGACCGACCTGACGAGCCCGGAGGCGGGCGCCTCGATCTGCCGGTACGGGACCGACCACGATGTCGACGGCGACATCGTCGTCGCGGGCGACTCCCACGCCGGCGTCCTGACCGCCCCGATGATCGAGCTCGCCACCCGCAACGACCGGTCCCTGACCGCCCTGCTGCGCCAGGGCTGCCCGTTCAACCTTGTCCCGATGACTGATCAGAACGGTCATCCGATCACGGTGTGCAGCGACCAGGTCGCGCGCGAGATCGAGTGGATCGACGAGCGGAGTCCGGACCTGGTGGTCGTGACCTCGATGACGCCGGACGGGTACCGTCGGGCGCTAGGCTGGACCTGGCCGTCCGACGCAGAGGCCCGGGACGGTTACCGCAAGACGCTCCGGGCGCTGCTGGACACCGGCACCCGCGTCACGGTCGTACGGGACGCCCCGTTCCCTGATTTCGACGGGCCGGAGTGCGTGGAGAAGCACGGGCGTGACGGTTGCGTGTCGCCGGTGGACGTCGCGGTGGCGACCGACCCTCTCGCGGAGGTGGCCGACGATCTCGGGGTTCCGGTCGTGGACCTGACCGACCACATCTGTCGGCCTGACGGTTGTCACGGGGTGGAGGGAAACGTCCTCGTCTACCGCGACAACCACCTGACCAACACCTACGCGATGTCACTGGTGCCCGCGCTCGCGGAGCACTCTCCCCTTCTCGTCCCGTGACCGTGCGGCGCTGGCAGGCGGGCTGATGGAAGGTTCATGCCGATGTTCTGGTTCAACGTAGTCCTGCCGGTGGGCGTCGCCCTTGTGGTGATGCTCGCCGTCGGTTTGCTCTTCGCCCTCGGGCAGAGGCGATCCGCTCGCTCTCCGCTCGAGCCAGGGCCTCCTGGCGAAGGCACGAGGCCGCTCGAGGAGCTCGCATGGGGTGCGGCCACAGCGGGCTCCGTCGCCGTGCTGGCCCTGGTGCCCCTGGTCTTCAACCGGCGGTTCTATTTCGCGGACGACACGCAGGCGGGCGCGTACCCGATCTGGGTGTCCATCGGTGAGCACCTCCGCGCCGGCCACCTGCCGTTCTTCGAGCCCACCCGCTGGATGTCGGGCAACTACCCGGCCGAGGGCCAGTGGGGCCTGTTCAACCCGGTCGTCTGGTTCATCGGCTGGTTCGTGAGCGGGTCCGACGACGGCGTGGTGGCGAGCTCTGTCGTGAAGATCGTCGCGCTCGTCGTGGCCGGCGTGGGGGTCTACCTGCTCGCGCGGTCGTACGAGGCCCAGCGGGTGTGGGCTTTCGTGGGCGGTGTGCTGGTCCCCGCCGCCGGGTTCACGATGTATGTCGACTCCGGGTCCTGGGTGACGTCGCTCTTCGTCTGGGCGCTGGTGCCGTGGGTCTGGGCTGCGTTCCGTGGCGTGGTCTTCCACGGCAGGAACCCGTTGCTGCCGTTCGTCGCGGGCTACGTGCTCATCACCGTGGGCTACGTGCACGGCACGCTGCTCATGTGCTGTGTGATCCTGGGCGTGCTCGTCGAGGCACTCCTTGCCCGCCGCGTCCGGGACGCCCTCAAGGGCTTCGGCGTCGGCGTCACGCTCGGCCTCGTCGCCCTGGCCGTCTACCTGCCCGGTATCCGGTCGGCGGCGGTTACCGTGCGGGACTCGGTGGGCATTCTCAACTCGAACTTCATGTCCCCGGATCTGTCCGGGCTGGTGACAGCGGGGACACCGTTCGCGCAGCCGTGGCTGACGGGATTCTGGGCGCCGCCCGCCGGCGCGCCGCTCATGTACATCGCGTGGATCCTGCCGCTCGTCGCCTTCCTGGATGCTCGCAAGGTGAGCGAGGTCCTCGCTCGCTCCGCCGGGCTGCTCGTGGTGGGGGTGCTCGCCGCGGTCCTCGTCTTCGGTCCTAGCGATATCGGACCGCTTCGCTTCCCTGCGCGCGTCTACCCGTACCTCGCCCTCGTCGTCGTGGTTACCCTGGTCGTGCTGCTGAGCAGGGCCCGCGCCGAGACGACCCGCGGACGCGTCGTCGCAGCAGGGATTCTCGTCGTCGTCGGGGCGGCGTTCGGGTGGTTCGAGGCACCGGCTGCGTGGGAGGTGCTCGCTGTGGGCGTCCTGGTGACCGCCGCCGGGCTCGCGGCAGTCCTTGTCGTCGTACACCGGGGCGACACCGGTCATCGTCTCGCCGCGGTGGTCCTCGCTGTCACCTGTGTCGTGACGATCGCCCAGCACTACTCCTTCAGGTCGTCTCCCCTGCCTGACTTCGGCCTCCCCGCGGAGGTGTCGGCCTACGAGCACGCCCTCGAGGGGGTCGAGGGTGACGTCATGGTGATCGGAGATCCCCTGAGGGAGCGTTCGTGGGAGCCGGGTTCCGAGTGGTGGCGGTCTACCCTGTACGCGAACGCGTGGTACCTGAGTGACACATCGGTGGTCAACACCTACTCGCCCATCCTCCACCGGAACTATGCTGCCGACCTCTGTGTAGATGCCCACGGGGTCGTGTGCTGGGAGACGCTCGACAAGCTCATGACGCCTGACGAGGCGACGGGCGTGCCGCTCGCCGACCTGCTGTCTCTGAGCGCATTGCAGGTCTTGTCCCGTTCCGACGAAGGCCCCGACCCGATCTCGGACCCCTATGAGAACGCGACGCCCCCGGAGGGGTGGCACGTGGAGTCCCGGGACGACGTCGCAGCGCTCTGGGTGCGCGACAAGCCGGTGGACCAGGCCGGGGGGATCGTGCACACGAGCGACGGTGTCACGGTGAGCGACGTCAAGGTGACCAAGCGGGAGGTGACCTTCCACGTGGATCAGGTCTCCGGCGACGGCGGTCAGGTGGTCTTCTCCCGGCTCAACTGGCCGGGCTACACGATGACGGGCGCCACAGAGGGCACGCCGCTGCGTGGCTATCTCCTGACCGCGAACCTGGCGGGTGGTTCCGCCGGGACCGACGTGACGGTGAGATTCTCGCCGCCGGGGTGGACAGGCAACCTGGTGCTGCTCTTCGCCGGCATCTCCGGCGCGGTCATGTGGGGAGCCGCCCACCCGATCGTTCGAGGGGTGCGAGGGCGTAGGCACCTGGCCTGAGTCGCACGGCCGGACAGCGAGGGCGCCCGGACGGATCATCCGTCCGGGCGCCCTCCCTGTCTGACTAGAGCAGTCAGGAGCCGTGCTTCGCGGGGCGCATACGTGAGCCGAGGACGATGTATGCGGCCCGACGCTGGAGGGCGACGACCTGAGCCATCGCATTGCCCCGCCGGACGTCTCGCTCCGAGATGACCTCGGGTGCGAGCGAGCGGGCGATCTCGTGAAACTCGGCAGCCTCCTGCGCCTGGCTGCGCATGAGCCGTACAGACCACTGGCTGTCGCTCACGCGGAAGGACGCGAGGCTCTCGCGCAGCGCGTACATCCGGCCCTGTACGAGGACTGGGGCGTAGGAACCAGCATCGATGTAGTACCGGAGGTCCTGCCACCAACCAGCCTTCTCGAGAGCGGCCGTGCGCATCATGACGCAGGCCGGCTCGCCAAAGATGTTCGTTCCCGAACGCACGGTCGCGCGCAGCGCGGTAGCGCCGTCGACCAGGCCGTCCAGCTGGCCAAGTCCGCGGCCCGTGAGGAAGACATCTCCCCGTGCGTCCACCAGGTCACGTTGAGAAGCGACGAGGACGAGGTCGTCGTCGGCAGCGTCAAAGGCCGCTACCTGGCGTTCGAGCATCTGCGGGTGGAGCAGGTCGTCGCCGCAGACCAGCTTGATGAGGTCCCCGGTCGCCCGGTGGGACACGGCGTTCCAGTTGCGGCGGGCGCCACCACCGGCCTCGGTGCGGTGGAGGCTGACCCGAGGGTCGCCGGCGAACTGCTGAAGGAGGTCCCAGGTGCTGTCCGGCGACGAGTGGTCTGCGATGACGAGCTCGAAGTCCTGGTACGTCTGGCCGAGGACGGATCGGACAGTTGCCTCGATGTACTGCTCGTTCTTGTACGCGGGGATGACGACGGAGACGCGGGGGGTCATCGCGGGACCTCGGTGGTGTTCGGTGGGGTGGAGGGGGGAGCGCCGGTCCTTGGGTCGGTGGAGGCGGTGCCCAAGGGCTTCTTCTTCCTCCGGAACGAGAAGTCGCGGTGGCCGAAGTAGCTCACGAACGCTGTCACGCAGGTGACCAGGAGCTGCGCGTAGATCGGGCGCATCCCGGTCCCCTCGGCGACGAGTGGCAGGGCGACCGCGTTGATGGCGAGCGAGGTCAGGTTGACGATCTCGAAGCGCGCGAGGTCGAGCCACAGGTGGCCGCGGACGCGGAAGACGAAATAGCGGTAGAGCACGAAGGCGCACAGCACGGCCGCGACGTGTGCGCAGAGCAGGCTGAGCAGGTAGCCGAAGCGCCCGACGTCCTCGCCGAAGGCCAGCTCGAAGAAGATGAACCAGGCTGTGCCGAGCACAGTGTTGAACCCACCCACGAGGAGGAAGGCGATCCGCTGGTCCTTCACGAGGCGAAAGAGAGGACCGAGGGAGCCTTCCATGCCGGCCGGCGGCTTCGTGACGGCAGTGCTCGCGGAGTCGGGCTGGGGCTCGGAGTCCATTGCCACGTGCGAAGTCTCCTGCTGTTTGTCCGGTCGGAAGGGCGCCGAAGGGGTCGCGCGACACCGTGCTCGGTGCAAATCCGGGTCGCGTTTCACGACTATAGTCGGACGCGTGGACAACCCTAGCGCGCAGCCTGCGCAGCACAGGATCTCCGTCGTCATCCCCGTGTACCAGGGGTCACGTACGCTGCCCGGAGTCCTGTCCGAGATCGACGTCCTGACGAAGGGTTTCACGACGCCGGGTGGCGCCGACGGCATCGTCGCCGAGGTCCTCCTGGTGTTCGACCACGGTCCCGACGGGTCGGACGTGACGATCCGCGATCTGGCCGACCGGTACGAGTATGTTCGGCCTGTCTGGCTCAGCCGGAACTTCGGACAGCACGCGGCCACGCTCGCCGGCATGGCGTCCTCGGGCGGGGACTGGATCGTGACGCTGGACGAGGACGGTCAGCACGACCCGGCCGAGATGATGGGGCTTCTCGACGCCGCCGTCGAGAAGCGAGCGACGGTGGTCTACGGATCGCCGACGAACCCGGCGCCGCACGGCTTCCTGAGGAACATCGCATCGAAGGGCTCGAAGAAGGTCATCGAGACCCTCCTCGGCGGGACCGACACCTCCTCCTACCAGAGCTACCGGCTCATCCTGGGCGAAGTCGGGCGGTCCGTCGCCGCCTACGCCGGCGCGGGCGTCTACCTCGACGTCGCGCTGGGCTGGGTCGCCGGCGACGTGGCGCTGGCGCCGATCACCCTGCGCGAAGAGGGTGGCCGGAGCTCCGGATACTCGTTCCGCCGGCTCGTCTCGCACTTCTGGCGCATGGTGCTGACGAGCGGCACGCGCGGGCTGCGGCTGGTCGCGGGGGTCGGCATGGTCCTGGCGGCCGCAGGGGTCGTCCTCGCTGTCTATCTCGCCGTGACGCGCATCCTCGGGAGTGACGTACCGAGCGGCTGGACCTCGATGATGGTGGTCACCCTCCTCACGTCAGGAGCGGTGCTCTTCTCGCTGGGCATCGTGGCCGAGTACATCGGCGTCGCGGTCAACATGGCGATGGGCAAGCCCCTCTACCTGATCGTGGGAGACCCGGAGAACGGGCCCTTGGGGCGCAAGGTCTCGCGGCGGTGAGCAGCTCCGGGACCGGGCCGGTGCTGGTGGTCGGCTCGCGAGGGCTCCTCGGCGAGGCGGTGGTACGCGAGGTGGCCGCGCGAGGCCGCACCGCGGTCCGTGCGCGTGTGCACTGGGACGGTGACGCCCGGGCGGACCTCGAGCAGTCCCTCGGCCAGGCGCTGGAGGCCGCGGGCGACAGCCCGGTGCAGATCGCGTGGTGCGCGGGCGTCGGAGTGACCGCTACGCCGCAGGACGTGCTCGACGGGGAGTACCGCACGCTCTGCGGCTTCGCCGAGCTGCTGACAGCCCTGCCCGAGCCGACCCGACGCCGGCTGACGGTGTTCTTCGCCTCGTCGGCCGGAGGCGTCTATGCCGGTTCCCCGTCCGAGCCTCCCTTCGACGAGCGGTCCCCGGTGGGACCCCTGGCGCCGTACGGCCGCGCCAAGCTCAAGGCGGAGGAGCGGCTCGCGGAGCTGACGGCGTCCGGTATCCGCGTGGTCGTCGGCCGTATCGCGAACCTGTACGGGCCGGGCCAGGATCTCACCAAGCAGCAGGGGCTGATCTCCCAGCTCGCCCTCGCGCAGCTGACGTCCCAGCCTCTGGGCGTCTACGTGTCGATGGACACGCTCCGCGACTACATCTACGTGGACGACTGTGCGGCCCTCGTCGTCGACATGACGGACCGGGCACACCGGCTCGAGCCCGGGTCGCCGACGGTGACGAAGGTGCTCGCCTCCCAGCGGTCGGTGTCGATCGCCGCACTGATCGGTGAGATGCGCCGGATTCACCGGCGCCGTCCCAAGGTCGTCGTGGCGCCGTCAGCACGGGCGCTCCAGCAGGCACGCGACCTCCGGCTCCGCTCGGTCGTATGGCCCGACCTGGACCGTCGGTCGTTCACCCCCCTCGTCGTCGGCATGGTGGCCACCGGCGAGGACATCAGTCGCAAGCTGCGCGCCGGCGGCCGGTCCGCCTCCTGAGCGCGTCCGGGCGCACGTCGGCGCGCCGCCGTCCGGTAGATTCTGCTGCGGCCCTATCACACTCTCCGGAGGACCAGTGGAACTCGTAGTGACCGGCGGAGCCGGTTTCATCGGTGCGAACTTTGTGCACCAGACCGTCCGTGAGCGCCCCGATGTCCGGGTGACAGTTCTCGACGCGCTCACCTACGCGGGGGACCAGGCGTCTCTGGCGGCGGTCGCGGACGAGATCACCTTCGTCGAGGGGAGCGTCTCGGACGCCGAGCTGGTCGATCGCCTCGTGAGCCGGGCCGACGTGGTTGTCCACTTCGCCGCCGAGTCGCACAACGACAACTCGCTGAACGACCCGTCGCCCTTCGTGCAGACAAACCTGGTCGGCACGTTCACGCTCCTCGAGGCCGTACGCAAGCACGGCGTCCGGTTCCACCACATCTCCACCGACGAGGTGTACGGCGACCTGGAGCTGGACGACCCCGCGAAGTTCACGCCCGAGACGCCCTACAACCCCTCGAGCCCGTACTCGTCCACGAAGGCCGGCTCCGACCTCCTGGTGCGGGCGTGGGCCCGGTCCTTCGGCGTCGAGGCCACGATCTCCAACTGTTCCAACAACTACGGCCCGTTCCAGCACATCGAGAAGTTCATCCCACGCCAGATCACCAACCTGATCGATGGCGTGCGCCCCCGGTTGTACGGAGCGGGCCTCAATGTGCGCGACTGGATCCACGTCGAGGACCACAACTCCGCGGTGTGGGCGATCCTTGAGAAGGGCCGTGTCGGGGAGACCTACCTCATCGGCGCCGACGGCGAGAAGAACAACCTCGAGGTCGTCCAGGCACTGCTCGAGATCTTCGGCCGCCCGACGGACGACTTCGACCACGTGAACGACCGTCCCGGCCACGACCTGCGCTATGCGATCGACGCCTCGAAGCTCCGTGGTGAGCTCGGCTGGACGCCCCGGTACACCGACTTCCGATCGGGCCTGGAGGCCACCGTCGAGTGGTACCGGGCCAACGAGGCCTGGTGGCGCCCCGCCAAGGCGGCCGTCGAGGCGAGCTACGCCGCCCAGGGTCAATGAGCGTCGTGACGCCGGAAACCGAGCCCGGGACGCCGACGTGGCGCGGCAGACTCGTGAGCTGGTTCCGGGTCACCATCGGGTCGGGCGTGGCTGGACTGGTCAGCTGGGGTGTGGACTTCGGCATCCTGTGGCTGCTCAGCGTCTCGTTCGGTCTGCCTGTCGCCTTCTCTGCGGCGACGGCGTTCATACTCTCCGGAGTGGTGAACTTCGCGGCCAACCGCCTTGTTTTCCGCGCCAGCAGTGGGAACGCCGGTGCCCAGGCGGTGCGGTACCTTGTGTTGTTCGCTGCGAACCTGGCCCTGACCACGGCTTTCGTGCCTTTGGTCACGGATCTTCTGAGCCGGTGGATCCCTGTTCTCGGCTGGCGGGTGCTCGTCGGCAAGCTCGTCGTGAGCGCCGTCCTCATCCTCATGAACGTGATCGTCTACAACAAGTGGGTCTTCAGACCAGAAAGTCGGAGGAGTGTCGTGTCAGAGACACCGTCGGGGAGGGAGCGTGGAGAGTGAGGTGCAGGGTGCCGCAAAGGTGCTCGCGGTTCTCCCCGCGTACAACGAGAGCGAGAACGTCGCCGCGGTGATCAAGGAGATCCGCACCGGGGCGCCGGGCGTTGACATCCTCGTGGTCGACGACGGGTCCGTCGACGGCACCGCCGCGATCGCGCGGGCCACCGGCGTGGACGTGCTCGAGATGCCGTTCAACGTGGGTGTCGGCGGTGCCGTCCGGGCAGGGCTCGAGTACGGGCGGCGCGGCGGCTACGACGCAGTGGTCCAGTGCGACGCTGACGGCCAGCATCCCGCTGCCGGTATCGAGCTGCTTGTCGCGGGGCTCGAGGAGGCGGACCTGGTGATCGGTGCCCGCTTCGCGGGCGTCGGTGACTACGAGATGCGCGGGCCGCGCAAGTGGGCCGCACAGTTCCTTGCCTGGTCGATGTCGAAGATCCACCACGCCCGGCTGACGGACGTCACGAGCGGTTTCCGGGCGTTCGGTCCCGCGGCCATCAACGTCCTGAGCCGGCAGATGCCTCAGGAGTACCTCGGCGACACGGTCGAAGCCCTCGTGATCAGCCGGGAGAACGACCTCGTGGTGCGGCAGATTCCCGTCCACATGCGGGAGCGGCAGGGCGGCGTGCCGAGCCATGACCCCGGCAAGGCGGCCGTCTACCTCGTGCGTGCGGTCGTGCTCTTCGCGCTGTCGGGCGCGAGGCTCCTTGTCAAGCGAAAGAAGAGTGCAGTCAAGTGATCGGGATCATCGGGATCGTCCTGACCGTCGTCGCGGTCGTCGTCGTGCTCAGGCTCGTCCTCCAGCGTCGCCTCCTGGTGAAGTACGCGGCGCTATGGATCGCGGTGTGCCTCATCCTCATGCTGCTCGCCAGCGTCCCCGGGCTGCTGGCGAACTTCGCGGAGCTGCTCGGCTTCGAGGTCCCGGCCAACCTTCTCTTCTTCCTGTCCATCGGCCTGCTGCTCGCGGTGACGCTGCAGCTGAGCTATGAGGTGACACGGATCGAGCGCCGGATGTACCGCCTCGCCGAGGAGCTGGCGTTGGTCCGTGCGGACCTGACGCCCGGTGGGGGCGTGACGTCTGGCGGTCCGACGACGGCGGGCGGCGATGCGCGCGCCGATCAGGGGGAGGCGTACTGATGCGGCTGGTTGACACGCCCCGGAAGGCGTTCTGGGCGGCGCTGGTCGCGTTCGTCGCCGTGGGTTCGTTCTTCGCCGTCTCGAACCCGATCATGGCCTCGCCCGACGAACCTGCTCACGTGATCAAGGCCGTCGCCGTGCTGAACGGCGAGACGGACGTGTCGGGCGAGGGCGCCGATACAGGCATCGGGACGGTCGAGCTTCCGGGAGTGTGGGCGCAGCTCGCCGAGTACGAGCGGTGCATGCGCTTCAACCCGGCGCAGGACGCCTCCTGCCAGCCGGAGCTCTCCGGCGACCTGAGTTCTCCGGCCCCCGTGCAGACGTCGGCCTACAACTACAACCCGTTCTACTACGTGGTGGTCGGGCTACCGGCGCTGCTCCCGAACCCCGGCGAGCACACGGTGTACCTGATGCGGATCCTCTCGGTCCTGTTCGCCTCGGTGGCCTTCGGGATGGCAGTCCGGACCGTCGCGGAGCTGCGCACGCGGCGCTGGCTAGGCCTCGGTCTGCTGCTCGCCTTCGTTCCCACTGCCGTCGGTATGGTGAGTGGTGTCCAGCCCCAGTCCATCGAGATCACCGGTAGCGCGCTGCTGTGGGTCGCGCTCCTGGCGCTGCTCGTGGAGCCGGACCAGGCTCTGACGTCGCGGAGGCTGCTCCGTGTGGTGTTCGCGGCCGCGCTGGTCGCCAACGCGAGGCCGATGGGGCCGTTCTGGGTCACGCTCATCGGTGTGATCGCGGTACTGAGCGTCCCGTGGACGAAGGTCATCGCGGCCTTCGCCGATCGCCAGCTGTGGTGGGGGGTCGGTGGTGCCGTCGTGATGTGCGCTGTCGGGACCGCGTGGATCCTTCAGGCAGGCGGTGGCCACTTCGCCCAGCCGGGCGTCGGGACGCCGTTCCGCGACGCGGCCATCCTGACCATTGACCGCACGAGCTTCTACCTCCGAATGTGGTACGCGGCGCTCGGGTGGATCGATGTGCCCTTCCCCGAGTGGATCTACTCTGCCGGGGCGGCCTCGCTCGGTCTCGTCGCCATCATGGCGTTCTGCCTCGGCAACCGTCGCGACAGGCTCGTCCTCGGGGGCACTGCCCTCGTGCTGTGGGCCCTCCCGGTCGTGATCCAGGGGATCCAGGCGCACACCATCGGCATCTTCTGGCAGGGCCGGTACGTGTTCCCGTTGTCCATCGGGTTCTTCGTCCTCGCCTGCACGGTGATCGGCTTCCGTGGACGCGATCTCCCCGAACGGCTGCAGCGCAACCTCGTGGTCGCGGTCGCCGGGATCTTCGCGGTGGTCAGCGTGGTCGCGTTCATGTCCAACCTCCACCGGTACGTCAACGGCTCGGACGGGCCGAGGACATTCGTGGCGGAGAACGCCTGGCTCCCGCCTGTCCCGCTTCCCGTGCTGATCGTCGGTTTCGTGGTGGCGTATGCCGCATTCACCTGGGTAGTGCTTCGGGCAACGGCAGAACGCGAGGCGGCGGTCACCGTGGCTGAACCGTTCCTGGAGGAGCCGGGCGCCGAGCGGCGGAACATGGCCGCGACTGCGACCTCGTAGCCGAGCGCCAGCGAGGGCCCGGACGCCCGGCCGGGAACAGAGAATGAGCGGTGGCGGCCCCGCGGGGGGCGGCCCCCCCAGCGGGGCGGGGGGGGGGGGCCATGCATACCCCCCCCACCGAAGGTACGAGCCATAACCCGACTTCAGGAGGGCCTCCCCTCGGGCGCGGAGCTCGTCGTCGGTCAGGAATCCTCGCCGCCACGCGACCTCCTCGGGCGCGCCGATCTTCAGGCCCTGACGGTGCTCGATCGTCCGGACGTAGTCGGAGGCCTCGAGCAGGGAGTCGAAGGTGCCCGTGTCGAGCCAGGCGGTGCCGCGGGGCAGCACCTCGACCTGGAGCCGGCCCTGCTCGAGGTAGGCACGGTTGACGTCCGTGATCTCGTACTCGCCGCGAGCCGAAGGCTTGAGGTCGCGGGCGATCTCGACCACGTCGTTGTCGTAGAAGTACAGCCCGGGCACCGCGTAGTTCGACTTCGGCTGCAGAGGCTTCTCCTCCAGCGACACGGCGCGGAAGTCGTCGTCGAACTCGACCACGCCATAGGCGGTCGGGTCGGCGACGCGGTAGGCGAAGACGGCACCGCCGTCGATCCGGTCGAAGCGGCCGAGCTGTGAACCCAGGCCCGGGCCGTAGAAGATGTTGTCGCCGAGGACCAGCGCGGCCGAGTCCGTGCCGACGAAGTCCGCACCGAGCACGAACGCCTGCGCGAGGCCGTTCGGCTCCGCCTGGATCGTGTACTCGATCGACACGCCGAACTGCGACCCGTCGCCGAGGAGCCGACGGAACTGCTCCGCGTCGTGGGGTGTGGTGATGACGAGGATGTCGCGGATACCCGCAAGGATCAGCGTCGACAGCGGGTAGTAGATCATCGGCTTGTCGTAGACCGGCACGAGCTGCTTGCTCACACCGAGGGTAATGGGGTGCAGTCGGGTGCCGGAGCCGCCGGCAAGGATGATTCCGCGCATGGGAGGGATCATCTCACGGAGCCGTTGGCAGGATGTCAGCTGCACCCGATCGCGCGTGAGGGGGGCCGGTCCGGTCCCCCTCACGCGTGCTCAGGCGGCTGGGCCGACCGGGTACTGGGCCAGCGTGGACGGCGAGAGCGAGAGAATCGCCGGGGCTGTGCCGCCGTAGAGCTCGAGCAGCCTGGCCCACGAGGTGACGGGGCGACGCACGCCGTCGCGCATCACGTAGACCGTGGCCGAGTCCGACGCCATGACCGCGTCGCTCAGCAGCCCGCCGCTCCCGAGCGTCGTCCACTGCACGTCGGTGAGATTCACCCCGTTGCACGGTGCTCCGAAGGCCGCGAGCATCGCGCACGACGAGGCGGGGTACCGGGTGCTCGCGTCGACGAGCGCGATCTCGCCGTCTGCGGGGTTCCGCACGAACTGGCGCAGCACCGCTCCCGGCGTCAGGTAGTCGACGTAGACCTGGGAGGCGTCGCTGACGCGACCGAGCGAGGTGAGCGCCAGGAGCGAGGGCATCGTCACCGGGTGCTTGGTCGTCCCGGACACGAGGTAGACCTCGCCGCTGGACGGGCCGAGGACGAACGCGCCGGTCCCCTGGCCACGGATCGAGGCGTAGGCGGCCTGTCCCGCCGACACCCGCGACCGGATCTCGCCCTGCCTCTCCCACAGGGTCTGCCCCGGGCACGCTGTCGCCGCGACGTCGCGGTGCCCGAAGATCGTCGGCAGGCTCCGCTGGTTGAGCGTGACGGTGCCGCCTGCGTCGACGCCGTGCAACGAGAGCTTCCATGACAGGAGGCGGACGATGGCGTCCACCGCCTCGTTGGTCACCGTCGTGACGCCGTAGTCGCCCAGGACGGAGACACCGACGGTGTTCGTGTTGTACCCGCTGACGTGAGCGCCGATGGTCTCGAGCTCGATTCCGCCGGCCCGGCCTTCCCAGATGTTCCCGTACTTGTCGACGAGGAAGTTGTAGCCGATGTCGCCCCAGTCACGCGTGATCGCGTGGTAGGTGTAGATCCCGCGGAGGATCGCGGGGACGTCCTCCGGGGAGTAGTCGTTGGTGCCGGCCGTGTGATGGATGACCGCAGCCTTGACGTCCCCCTGCGCGGGGTTCCACGTCATGATCGACTCGTCCGCGCCCCACGAGGCGCGGGAGTGAACAGCGGGAGCGCCGGTGCTGCCCGGCCACCCGGCTGTGACGGGACCGCCGGCGTTCACCGCCGTGGCGGCCGGGACCGACCTGCCGAACGGCCCAGACGCCGGGGCCGGGGCTTCGACGAGGGCGTCGGCAGCGAGCGCGCCCGGGTCGACCACGGTCAGGACGAGGTCCCGGACCCCTGCCGCTGCCGGACCGGTCGCCCGCACCTCCACCTGCGCGGCGTCGCCGATCACGAGGGGGGCGGTGCCGCTCGTGCCGCGGGGGCCGGCTTCGGGCTCGAGCGCCGTCCAGGCACCCCAGGTCCCGGCGTCGTCGGCGGACCGGGCCTGGATCTCGAACCTCGCGGGTTCGGCCGGGCCTGTCCAGGTGACGCCGACGGTGGCGAAGCCGGAGACGGGTGCCGACGCGAGGAGCACGTCGCCGGGCGTCTCCCGCTCGAGGGCCACCTCGGTGATCCCGGCCGGCGCAGGCGCGGGGTCGGCGGCGGGCCGGCTGAGGTGAGCGCTGCCGACTGCCGGCGGGGCGCCCACGAACGAGACGGCGAGAGCGAGCGGCGCCATCCGCAGGAACGTTCGGAAGAGTCTCTGCATCACTACAGCGTAAAGGCGCTATGTCCTGATCCGATCGAACGCCGTGTGACGTGTGGGTGAAGGCCCCCGGCGGTAGCCTCGATCGCATGCCCCTCCGGTCCCGCGCTCCGCGTCCCGGTCGCATCGCCACCGGGCCCGGCGCGCCGGGATACGCGCTCGTCCTCGCCGTCCTGACGGCTCTCGTCGCCTCCGTGGCGGTGGCCTGGGCGGTGCTCACGCCGCCGTTCCGCGCCCCCGACGAGCCCCAGCACCTCAACAGCGTGGTGCGCCTCGCCTACGGCGGCGGCTGGCCGGAGCCGGGCCAGGCGGCGATGGCCCCCGCGATCCTCGACGCCCAGGCCGAGGCTGCGCTCCACCGGGACCTGCCCGGCCGGTACCATGACCGGCCGAGCCGGGCCCAGTTCACGGACGCCGAGCCCACGCCGGATGCCGAGCGCACCCGCCTGGACGCCCGGGGCGCGCTCGCGGACGGGCCCGCCGACGACCCGGCCGACATCGACCAGATGACCCAGCACCCGCCCCTGTACTACGCGCTGGGCGCGGCGGTCCTGCGTGCCGCCGGCCTGGCCGACGCCCGCTGGGACGTGCAGCTCCTCGCCCTCCGGCTGCTCGACGTCGCGCTGTTCGTGCCCGTCGTCCCGCTCGCCGCGGCGTGCGTCCGGCGGCTCACCGGGTCCGACCGGGCGGCGCTCCTGGCCGCGACGCCCACTCTCTTCGCCCCGCAGGTGGGGCACGTCCTCGGCAGCGTCACGAACGACGCCCTGATGACGCTGAGCGGCGCCGTCGCGACGTACCTCTGCGTCCGGGTTCTGACCGGCGACCTGCGGTCCCGCACCGCCGTCGCCCTGGGGGTGGTGGTGGGCCTGGGCCTCCTCACCAAGGTCATGGCCGGCCTGGCCCTGCCCATGGTGGTGCTCGCCTACGCGCTCGCCGGCAGCGGCGCCCCGGTGGTCGTCCGCCTCACCCGGACAGCCACGACGCTCGGTGTCGCGTTCGTGGTGGGCGGCTGGTGGTGGGCGCGGAACCTCCTGGTGTACGGCACGGTCCAGCCGGACGGGATGGGCCCGCGGTTCGAGGACGTCCCGCCCGGTCCGTTCTGGACGTTCTGGCCGACGGCGGTGGGTCGCCTCGTGCGGTCGTCGTTCGGCGACCTGGGGTGGCTCGAGCTGCGGGCGCCGGTACCGTTCCTCGTCGTCGCCGCGCTCGCCGTGGTGGCCCTGACGGCCGCGGCGGTGCGGGCGAGGGGCACGCGCCGCGCCGTCGTGACGCTCCTGTCCTTCCCGCTGCTGCTCGCGGTGACCGTCCTCGGCAACGCCTGGCGCTTCTACTCGGAGCACGGCTGGTACGCGGGGATCCAGGGCCGGTACCTCTTCGGGGCACTCGTTGCGGTGAGCGCCGTCCTCGCGCTGGGCGCGTGGTGGTGCCTGGGCGGCGACCCGCGCAAGGGTGCCGTGGCGCTCCCGGTGGTGGTGCTGCTGGGCGGCCTGGTCGCCGCGTGGGGTCTCTGGTTCGGCCTCACCGGGATGTACCGGGGTCCGGGGGAGCACCTGGTCACGGTGCTGGAACGGTGGGCTGGGTGGAGCCCGCTCGGCGGGTGGGCGCTCGGTGCCGTCCTGGCCGGGGTGCTCGGCGTAGGCCTGGCGGCCTTGTCGGTGTCGGCGATCCTGGCGCGCCGGGTGGTGGCCGACCTCGACGGGCGGGTGACCCTCAGGCGGCCGGAGCCCGATCCCGTGCCGTCCTGACGACCAGGAACGCCGCCACCAGGGCGGCGACCACCGCGGCGCAGCCCACCACGAGGGCAGGCCCGGCGAGCACCGGGTAGCGCCCGTCCACGGGGGCTGCCGTCACCCGGTCGGAGAGCCACACGGCGAAGTCGACCAGCACCAGGCCCGTCCAGAGCGTGACGGCCACCCGTGGCCAGGCCACGAGGCAGCAGGCCACCGCCAGCCCGAGCGCCAGGACGACGGGGAGCAGATACCGGGGGTGCGCCGAGCCGTTGGTGGTCGTGTACGCGACCTGGACGGTGAGCGCCACGGCTGTCACGGCTCCCAGGAACGCGGCCGGCGGCACCGTCCGGTCGCCGCGCACCTGGCCTGGTGCGACGACCGGCAGCGGCCGGCGGCGCAGGCCCTGGACCGCCGCGACGGCGCCGGCGGCCGCGGGGACCACGAGCAGCACCACGGCCGCCGCACCGCGCGGGAGCACGCCGTCCCACTGGAACACGTCGAGGAGCTGGGCCCACGTGCTGGTGTCGGTCACCGCCTCGCCGAAGGTTCGGGTGCTGCGGCCCAGGTGCTCCGTCGACCAGTCCGGGTGACCGCCGGTGATGCTTCCTGTGGTCCGCCAGTTGCGCAGGTAGAACCACCCTGCCGTCAGGAGCACGGCGACGGGCCCCACGACGGCGAGGGCCAGGGCAGGGCGCAGGACCGGCGGGCGGGTGCGCACGAGCTGGGCGAGGAGGGCGGCGCCCAGGCACACGACGGCCAGGACGAGCGCCGATGCGCGGGCCAGGGCGCACGCTGCCGCGACGGCGGAGAGCGCCGTCACGAGCCGCGGGTCGAGCCCGCGCCGGAGGGCGCGGAGGGTGAGCCCCAGCAGCAGGGTGACCAGGAGGGCCGCAAGGATGTCGTTGTAGGCCGAGCCGCCGAGCCGGGCCGCCCACGCGGTGCAGGCGACCACGAGGGCCGTCGCCGCCGGCACCGGGCTGGCGGGGGAGGTCGCCTCCCGGGCTCCCCACCACGACGCCAGCACGAGCAGCGCGAGCAGGAGGGTGCTGACGGCCCGGGCGGCGTACGCGGCGGCCACCGGCCAACCTGCGTCCGCGAGCGGTCCGACCAGCGGCGCGAGCAGCAGGTAGTACAGGGGCGGGTGCTGCGCGGTCCACTGCACCGGGGGGACGAAGGCGTGCTCCGGCCGCAGGTCGAGCCCCTCCTCGAACACGGGGAGCTCGCCGTGCCAGACCTGGTAGGCGTAGTCGACGTGCGCGGCCTCGTCGGCCGACGCGTACGGCGAGACGGCGAGGGACTGGGTCAGGGCGAAGAGGACGCCCGCGAGCACGGACATGACGACCGCCGTGCGCCCGGGACCCCACGACCTGACTATCGTGTGGAGCACACGGAACAGCCTAGGGCCACCGCCCGCGGCACCAGCTCGAACGGACCCTTGATGAAACTGTTCGTCCAGATCCCCTGCCTGAACGAAGAAGCCACGCTCCCGCTCGTCCTGGCGACCATCCCCCGGGAGATCGAAGGCATCGACGAGATCGAGATCCTGGTCGTCGACGACGGGTCGACCGACGGGACGGCCGAGGTGGCCCGGCGCCTCGGGGTGCGGCACATCGTGCGGCACACCCGGAACATGGGCCTGGCGCGGTCCTTCCGCGACGGCATCGACTACGCGCTGCGGCACGGCGCCGACATCGTGGTCAACACGGACGGCGACAACCAGTACCCCCAGGAACGCATCGGGGACCTGGTGGCGCCGGTGGTGCGGGGCGAGGCCGACATCGTGATCGCCGACCGGCAGACGGCCACCATCGAGCACTTCTCGCCCTTCAAGAAGGCGATGCAGCGGGTCGGCAGCGAGGTCGTCAACTTCGCGGCGGGAACCGACCTGCCGGACGCGGCGAGCGGCTTCCGCGCCTACTCGCGCGCCGCGCTCCTGCGGCTCAACGTCGTCACGCAGTTCAGCTACTGCATGGAGACGATCATCCAGGCGGGCAGCAAGCGGATGCGGATCCTCAGCGTCCCGGTCACGACCAACCCGAAGACCCGGGAGTCGCGGCTGTTCAAGAGCATCGGCCAGCACATGCTCAAGTCCGCGCAGGCGATCGCGCGGAGCTACATCATGTACCGCCCGCACTTCGTCTTCGTGGGGCTGGGCCTGATCTTCCTCGTCGGGGCCCTGGTGCCGTTCGTGCGGTTCGCGGTGCTCGCGGCGATGGGCGACTCGGGCGGGCACGTCCAGTCGCTCGTCTTCGGCGCGGCCATGCTCGTCGGTTCGCTGCTGTGCTTCGCGCTGCTGGTCCTCGCCGACCTGCTCCAGTCCAACCGGGCCCTGGCCGAGGAGACGCTCGAACGGCTCAAGGAGCTGCAGTACGGCGGTGCGGTCCCCGGGGTGCTCCCGGCCACGACCGCCCCGGTCGCGGTGCCCGCCGCGGACGGGACCGCCTCGGACGGTGCGTCCGACGCCGCCCCCGCCTCCGCGGCCTTCGGCGTCAGGCCGAGCCGGGCGGCCACCCGGTGATCGTCGCGTTCGGCACGTACGACGCGTCCCGCCACCCGCGCGTCGCGGTCCTGGTCGACGGGCTGCGCGGGCGCGGTATCGAGGTGACCGAGCTAAACCGCCCGCTCGGCTTCTCCACCGCCGAGCGGGTGCGCATGCTGCAGCAGCCCTGGCGGGTGGTGAGCCTGCTGGCCCGGCTCGTCACCTGCTGGTGGCACCTCGTCGGCGACGCCGTCCGCCTGCGCAGGCGCTCCGGTGCTCCTGACGCCGTGCTCGTGGGATACCTCGGTCATTTCGACGTCCTCCTGGCCCGCGCCCTGTACCCCCGGACGACGGTCGTCCTCGACCACCTCGTGTTCGCCGGCGACACCGCGACCGACCGGGGAGCGCACGGCCTGCGCGTCCGGCTCCTGCGGCTGCTGGACCGGGTCGCGACCGCGTGCGCGGACGTCGTCGTGACCGACACCGACGAGCACCGGGCCATGCTGCGCGAGCCCGGCCGGGGCGTCGTCGTCCCGGTCGGTGCGCGGGACGAGTGGTTCGACGCCGCTCTGCCGCCTGCGCCGCGGAGCGACGGCGACCCGCTCCGGGTCGTCTTCTACGGGCTCTTCACACCGCTCCAGGGCGCGCCGGTCATCGGTGAGGCGCTCGCCCTCGCCGCAGCCGCGGGCACGCGCCTCGAGGTCACGATGGTGGGGGAAGGGCAGGACCTCGCCCGCACGAGGGAGCTCGCCGCCGACGTGCCGGGGGTCTCGTGGCTGGGCTGGACGGATCCCGCCACGCTGCCCGCCCTCGTCGCGGCGCACGACGTCTGCCTCGGCATCTTCTCCGACACCCCGAAGGGGCTCCGTGTCGTCCCCAACAAGGTCTACCAGGGCCTCGCTGCGGGATGCGTCGTGGTCACGTCGGACACCCCGCCGCAGCGCCGGGTGGTCGGCGACGTCGCCGAGCTCGTGCCACCCGCCGACCCGGCGGCGCTCGCGGCCACGCTGGCCGACCTCGCGCGGCCCGAGCGGCTCGCCGCCGCCCGGGCGAGGGCCGCGGAGGGGAGGGACCGGACCCGGGCGAGCGCCGTCGTCGGGCCGCTCGTCGAGGTGCTGCGCCGCCCGCAGGGGGTGCCCCAGGCCACCCGCTCCACGCACCAGGGAGCCGCCGACGGCGCCGGGGCAGGCGCGTGACCGCCCGGCTGCTCGCGCTGCTGCGGTCGCCCGCCGTCCGCTGGGGCTTCCTGGTCGTGGCGCTCGGGGGCGCCGTCTGGGCCGTCCTGGCCTACCGCGAGGAGCTCGGCGTCGCCTGGCGCGAGCTGTCGCCGGGGCTGCTGGTCGCCGCGTTCGCACTGGGCGTCGCGTACGTGGCGTGCACGTTCGTGGCCTGGCGCAGGGTGCTCGCCGACCTCGGGTCGCCGCTCCCGCTGGGTGTGGCCGTGAGCGTGTTCGGCATCAGCCAGGTCGGCAAGTACGTGCCCGGTGCCGTGTGGAACGTCGTGGCTGCCGCAGAGCTCGGCTCGGAGCACCACGTGCCGCGGCGGCGGTCGCTCGCGGCGATGGCGGTCGGGGTGCTGATCGGCGTGGTGTCCGGCTGCGCCGTCGGCGCCGCGTCGCTGCCGTTCCTCGTCACCGGCGACCTCGGCCCGTGGCGGGCCGCGGCGTGGGCCGCGCCCCTGGTCCTCGTGCTCCTCGTCCCGGCGGTGCTCAACAGGGTCATCGACCTCGCCCTCCGGCTCGCCCGGCGGCCGGCGCTGGAGCACCCGCTCACCTGGCAGGGCCTGGGGGCGGCCACGGCGTGGTCCGTCGTCGGCTGGCTGCTCGCAGGCGCGCAGGTGTGGCTGCTGGTGACGGCGCTCGGGCTGCCGCCGTCGGCGCGCAGCCTCGCCCTCGCCGTCGGGGGGTACGCGGCGGCCTGGGTGGTCGGCTTCGTCGCGGTGCTCGCGCCGGCGGGCGCGGGGGTGCGGGAGCTGGTGCTCGCCGCGGCGCTGGGCGGCGCCCTGCCCGCGCCCGCGGTCGCGCTCACGGTCATCGTCAGCCGCGTGCTCCTCACGCTCGCGGACCTGGCCTTCGCGGGGGCCGGCGCCCTGCTCGCCCGGCGCCGTACGCGGAACCACCTAGGATCGACGCCGTGACCCACGAACCGGCCCACGACACGACGACCGGCCCCGGCGCCGAACTGACCGAGCCCACGCCGACCGCCGCCGCGACGCTGCCCACCGCGAGCCGCTGGCTCGTGACGGGGGCCGCCGGCATGCTCGGCCGCGACCTGGTGGACGCCGCACGCGCGGCAGGTGCCACCGTCACGGCGCTCGGACGCGCCGAGCTGGACATCACCGACCCGGTGGCCACGGCCGCGGCCGCGGCCGGGCACGACGTGGTCGTGAACTGCTCCGCCTGGACCGCCGTCGACGACGCCGAGACGCAGGAGGGCGCGGCGTTCCTCGTCAACGCCGTCGGCCCGGCCAACCTCGCCCGGGCGGCCCACGCCGCGGGCGCGAGGCTCGTCCACATCTCCACCGACTACGTGTTCGACGGGGACGCCACCGAGCCGTATCCCGAGGACGCGCCGATCGCGCCCCGCTCCGCCTACGGGCGCACCAAGGCGGCAGGCGAGTGGGCGGTGCGGTCGGAGGCACCCGACCACCTGATCGTCCGGGCCGCCTGGCTCTACGGCGAGCACGGCACGAGCTTCCCCCGCACCATCGCCCGCGTCGCGGCCGACCGGGAGGTCATCACCGTGGTGGCCGATCAGGAGGGGCAGCCCACCTGGACGGTCGACCTGGCCGACCTGGTCGTACGCCTCGTCGCCGCCCAGGTGCCGGCGGGGACCTACCACGGCACCTCGTCCGGCTCCACCACCTGGTACGGGTTCGCCGAGGAGGTGGTCCGGGCCGCCGGGCTCGCCACCCGGGTCGACCCCGTGACGAGCGCCGAGTACGCGCGCCCGGCGCCCCGGCCCGCCTACTCCGTGCTGTCGCACGCGGCGCTCCACGCGGCCGGCGTCGCACCGATCGGCGACTGGTCCGAGCGCTGGGCCGTCGCGCACCCCGCAATCCTCAAGGGCTGACCCGCCGCGCCGGGCGACCGCCCGCTCCGCACCACGTTCCTCGCCACCTCGAACCGCAGGAGCCACCGTGTCCCTCCCGCCTCTCACGCTCTACGCGCAGCTGCGCTGGGACGTCGTCCGCGGGCTGCTCCCGCGCGAGCGCTCCCGCGTCCTCGAGGTCGGCTGCGGCCAGGGGGCCGTGGGCGTGCGGCTCGCGACCCAGCACGAGTACACCGGGGTCGAGCTCGACGGTGCGAGCGTCGAGGTGGCAGCCCGGCGCATGGCCGACGCCGGCCTGGACGGCACCCTGGTGCACGGGGCGCTCGGCACCCTGCCCGCCGACGAGACCTTCGACCTGGTCTGCGCGTTCGAGGTGCTCGAGCACATCGAGGACGACGAGAAGGCCCTCGACGAGTGGGTGCGGAGGCTTCGACCCGGTGGGGTGCTCCTGCTCTCCACGCCCGCGTGGCAGTCACGCTTCGGGCCCATGGACGAGGCCGTCGGGCACTTCCGCCGCTACGACCCGGACCGGCTCCGCGCTGCCCTGGAGGGGGCCGGGCTCGCCTCGGTCGGCACCCGGCTGTACGGCATGCCCCTCGGGTACGCGCTCGAGGCGGTGCGTAACCAGGTGGCGCGCGGACGTTCCGGCCTGCGCGAGGAGGGCACGGTGGCGGACCGGACGGCCCGCAGCGGGCGGTTGTTCCAGCCGTCGACGGCGCTCGCGGGCGCGGCGACCGCCACCGCCACCTGGCCCTTCCGGATGGCGCAGCGAGCTTTCCCGCGCACCGGCACGGGCCTGGTGGCCTGGGGGAGCGCAACCGGCTGATCGCGAGGGCGCGGCCCGGGCGCACGCCCGGGCCGCGCCCCCCCGCGGCGGCGGACCGCGAGCGCCGCCCGGGTGAACCCCGGCCCCGAGCTTCCTGCCGGGGCCACCGGGTGGCTACTCTCGACGGAGGGCGTGCCGTCCGGCCGGCCCGACGATGGAGGACTCGATGACGAGGACCCGCCCGGTCGTCGCCGTGGCCGCGCTGCTGGTGACGCTGCTCTCGGCCACCGTGACCGCCCCGGCCGCTGCCACCCAGGACGACTACTTCCTGGTGAAGTGGGAGTACAACGACACGATCTACACGGTCCCGGGGACGGCCGAGGGGTGGGCCGAGACGCGCGCCCCCCGCGAGTACCTCTCGCCCGAGGCGTGGCGCGAGCTCGGCGAGCCGGAGCCGCTCGTGTGGCAGAGCGACACGTTCGTGGCGCTGCCGTGGAGCGACCGGATCTTCGCGAGGACGCACTGGCCGGACTTCGGCGCTTCCGGCGTCTACCACCTGAGCCACCAGCAGTGGGAGGCGGAGGGGCGGCCCGGGCCGGCGCGCGACATCCTGCTGTGCCGCGACCTCAACTGCCAGATCGGGAGGTACAGCACCTCTCCCCACCTCTACGTGATGTCCGACGTCGAGCCGTGGCACCAGCTCACGTACGAGGAGTGGGCGGCCCTCGGGTTCAAGCCGCCGTTCCACTACTTCTCCCCGCTGGGCGTGTACCGGCTGCCGTGGAGCACCACGGTCTTCCTGGTCGACGCCGGAGCGATCGGCCCGGCCGGACACTCGACCTCCACCGTGTTCGGGGAGTCCTGCCACCACGGCGTGACCTACGCCGAGTGGGTCCACGGCGGGTCGCCGGTCCCCGTGACGGTGTCGTCGACGACGTACGACCGCTACCTCATGAGCGAGCAGCCTGGCGCGCTGCCGCCCGAGGCCGTCGTCTACGACGGCCCGGCCGGTTACGTCCACCTGACCGAGGCGCAGTGGGCCGCCGGGGGACGACCCGTGCCCGACGTCGTGCCGGTAGCCCTGCCGCCGGCCCCGCCCGGCGGCTGCTGGAGCTAGCCGAACGGGCCCGGGGCACCGTCAGGCCGTGACGCGCTCCGAGTCCCGGAGCCGCGTCAGGCGCGCTGCGTCGGACTCGAGGGCCGCCGCGGTGGCGGGCGACGTCAGCACGACCGAGCCGTCGCCCGCCCAGGTCGCGAGCAGCTCGCGGAGCACCGCGTCGACCGGACCGCGGCCGTCGACGAGCGATCGGGCACCGGCGGGACCAGGGCTCGGCACCAGGTCGGCGTGCGTGACCCGCGTCCCGGCGCCGGGCGCGACCACCGCCGTGGCGGCGGGGTCGACGTCGGGCACCCAGCCGATCACGTCGCCGTAGGTCATGACCGCCGACGCGGCGTCCATGGCGCCGGCAGGCAGGTCCCCGTCGAACCGCCGCGCGAGCGCCGGGAGGGACACGACCACGAGCTCGCCGGGGTGCCCTGCCCACCGGTCGGGCGAGGACGTCACCACGACGTCGGCCCGTGACCCAGGGCCGTCCTCGGCGCCGGGTCCGGGAACGACGACGGTCGCCCCGCACCGCCAGGCAGCGAGGGCCCATACGGCGGTGCGCCAGTGCACCGGGAGGTCGAGCGCCACGGAGGTCGCCGGGGCGGCGTCGAACTCCTCCACGAGGAGGTTGACGGTCTTGCTGACCCAGTTGCCGAGGACGGCGCCCGAGAGCTCGACCCGTTCGCCGTCGTCGCCGTACCAGGTGAGGCGCGGGCGGCCGGGTTCGCGCAGGAGGCGGTCGAGCAGGGTGGCGACAGGAGCGACAGGCATGCCCTCAGAGTAGGCGGCGCGGGCTGCAGAAATTTTCTTCCGCGCACATCGTACGAAACTCGTTCCTCATCCGTCTCTTGGGGGCGGAACCTGTTGCGGACCTGCACCGTTGCTGGTCATAGGGGTGGTGAACTCCTAGTGGAGATCGGGGTCGATAGCACACTTCCGCTTGACGACTCCAGACGACACGCGTGTAATTCCAGGTATGCAGTTTTCGTAAGAACGCATCACGTAAGACGGCATGGAGGGGCACACCATGTGGAACATGCTGGATGGAGACGTGGGACTCGGGTCGGATGTCGGGCGTCGCCCGGAGCGCGTCGCGCCCGTGCTGCCGCTGTTCGGTGAGCCGGTGATGGACGACTCGCTGCTCGGCTGGCAGGAGCGGGCGCTGTGCGCCCAGACGGACCCGGAGGCCTTCTTCCCGGAGAAGGGCGGGTCCACCCGCGAGGCCAAGAAGGTCTGCCAGGGGTGCGAGGTCCGGGCCGAGTGCCTCGACTACGCGCTGGCGAACGACGAGCGGTTCGGCATCTGGGGCGGGCTCTCGGAGCGCGAGCGCCGCAAGCTGAAGCGCCGCGCCGTATAGCAACACGCCGCCGACGCGCCGGGGACCACGTCCCACGCGCCGGCGGGACGGGAACGCATGATGTGGAGCGAGATGATCGCTCCACGCACGGACCTCGAGTCCCCCGTCGACCCGTCGCTGGGTGCCGTGGTGGCCGTCACCGGCTCTGTTCCGGTGGTCGTCACGGTGACAGCGGTGGTGGTCACGCGCGGCCGCAGCCCGTACCTCGCGGCCACGCTCGCCGCGGTGCGCGCGCAGACGTACGCCCCGGACGCGGTCGTGGTGGTCGACGTGGACACCGCCCCGGCGACCTCGGCCCACCCCGATCTCCAGCTCGGTGACGCCCGGTTCGTGGCTGGTGCGGGCGCCCGCACGTTCGGCGATGGTGTCGACGCGGCGCTGGCCGCCGCGGGCGTCCCGGAACGGGGCTGGATCTGGCTCCTCCACGACGACTCGGCTCCCGCGCCCGGCGCTCTCGCGGCGCTGATGCGCGCGATCGAGCACTCCGCGGCCGTCGCCGTGGCCGGGTGCAAGCAGCGCCGCTGGGAGCTCGCCGCGGACGGCTCGCCCCTCGACCCCTCGGCGGCCGACCGCGGCGTCCTCCTCGAGGTGGGGCACACGGTGACGCGGCTGTCCCGTCGCACCACACGGGTCGACGACACCGAGATCGACCAGGGCCAGCACGACGCGACGGAGGACGTCCTCGCCGTCGGGCTGGCCGGAGCCCTCGTCCGCACCCAGGTGTGGCGGGCCCTGCGCGGGACGGACCCCGAGCTGGGGCCCTTCGGTGACTCGACCGACTTCTGCCGCCGCGTGCGCCTGGCCGGTCACCGCGTCGTCGTCGTGCCGCAGGCGGTGGTGCGGCATGCGCAGGCCTCGCTCCTCGGGCTGCGCGGGCGGCCCGCGCGCGGTGCGGCACCCGTGACGGAGCCCCCCGGGGCGGGCCCGGTGCCCCGGCTCGACCCGGCTCGCGCCGCGCGCCGAACCCGCGCAGCCCGGCGACGTGCAGAGCTCTACCTGCGGCTCGTCTCGGCCCCCGCTGTGCTGGTGCCAGTCGTGGCGCTCGCGATGCTTCTCTGGGCGCCGGTGCAGGCGGCCTACCGGCTGGCCCTCAAGCAGCCCGTGCAGGCCCGGGACGAGCTCCTGGCTCCCCTGTGGGTGGCCACGCGGGTGGCGCCGCTGGTCCGGGCCCGCCGGAACGCAGCGCGGACCCAGGTGGTGCCGCGCAGCGTCCTGCGCCCCTTGGTCGCATCCTGGCGCGACGTGTGGTCCGAGCAGCGCGACAGCCGCCTCGCCCGGGCGGAGCTGCACCGCACGGGGGCCGTGCCGTCGGAGCTCGAGCGGGCGGAGCTGCGGCGGCTTGCCGCCCGGCGCCGGACAGCCCTGACCACCGCGCTCCTCGCTGCCGTGGGCCTCGCGCTCGTGGCGTTCGGCCCGGTCCTGGGAACCGTGGCGGCGGGCGGCCGCCTCGTGGGCGGCGCCCTGCTGCCGGCCGGGGGCACCGTGGGCGACGTCTGGGCGGCCGCGACCTCCGGCTGGGTCCGCGACGGGCTGGGGGCCTCCGCCCCCGCCGACCCGATCCTGCTGCCGCTCACCCTCCTGTCGGCGCTCGCCGGGGGCTCGCTGCAGACGGCGGTGCACGCCGTGCTCGTCGCCGCGTTCCCGCTCGCCGCGCTCGGGGCCTGGGCCGCGGCCGGCGCCGTCACCCGGTCGCCCTGGCTCCGAGCCTGGGCCGCCCTGCTGTGGACGGCCGCGCCGGTGCTCCTCGTCGCGGTCGGCACCGGCCGCCTCGGCGCCCTCGTGGCGCACCTGGTCCTGCCGTGGGCCGCGCTCGCGCTCGCGCGCGCGGTCGGCGCCCAGGCCGTGGACGTCGTGGACGTCGCGGAGACCCGGGCCACCCCGGAGGCGCGCGGGTCCCGTAGCGCACAGCACGGGGCGCACAGCGGCGCCGCCCGGCCGGGCCCGTCGCTGGGGGCGGCGGGTGCGGCGGGCCTGCTCCTCGCCGTCGCCGTCTGCGGAGCCCCGGTGCTGCTGCCCGTCGCGGTGGTGGTCCTCGCCGGGGCGGCGCTCGCGGTCCGGGCCCGGCGGCGCTACCTGGCGCTCGCGCTCGTCCCGGCCCTCGTGGCGGGGGCGCCGCTGTGGTGGGAGGCGGTCCGTGCCGAGGGCGCCTGGCGGCTGCTGCTCGCCGAGCCGGTGTCCGGCCGGGGCGCCACGTCCGGCGCCGCCGCCGGCTGGCAGCTGCTGCTGGGCCTGCCGCACGACCCGGGACCGCTGTTCTCGGCCGACGTGCCCGGCGCACTGGGTTCCGTCCTGGCCGCCGTGGCCCGCGTGGGCCCCTACGTCGCGGGTGCGGTCGTGGTGGGCCTCGCGCTGGCGGCGCTGGCCCGACGGTCCGGGGCGGGAGCGCGGACGGGGTGGCTCGTCGCCGCTGCGGGCCTCGGCGTGGCCGTGCTCGCGCAGGGTCCCGGCCAGGAGGTCGGCGCCTGGACGGGGCCGGGCCTCTCCCTCGTCCTGCTCGGTCTGGGCGCGGCGGCGCTGCGCGGCGCGGCCGGGTTGCGCGAGGCGCCCTCGCCGCGTCGTGCGGACCAGGAGTCGCGCGCCGAGCCCGGGGAGCCGCGCGCCGGGTGGCATCGGGCCGGACGGGTGTCCCGCCTCGTGGCGGTGAGCGTGCTCGGCACCCTCGCCGTCCTCGCCCCGGTCGGCGGGGTGGTGGCCTGGGTGGCACAGGGGCCGGTCAGCGGCTCGGCGCCCGGCACGCTGCACGTCACGGCCGACCCGGTGGTGTCCGCCGTGGGCCGGCAGATGCAGGCGCCGCCCCGACAGGCCCGCGTGCTCGAGCTGGCCGTGGGCCGGGACGGCTCGGTGACCCACACGCCGCTGCGGGGCGACGGCACCCAGCTCCTCGACGCGTCGGTCGCCACGGCGGGGCGCCCGGCGAGCGAGCCGGAGGGCGAGCTCGACACGCTCGCTGCCGAGCTCGTCGCCGGCACCGCGCCCGACCTCGGACCGCGGCTGGCGTCGCTCGGGTTCGGGGCGGTCCAGGTGCGGTCGTCCGACGCCGCCGCGGCCGAGCTGGTGGCGACGCTCGACCTCGTGCCCGGACTGGCACGCGTCACGGAGGGGCAGGCCGTCACGGTGTGGCGGGTCGTTCCCGAGACCGGGCCGCCACCCGGCTGGGCCCGGGTCGAGGTCCCTGCGGAGGGGACCGTCGCGGTGCTCCCGTCGGCAGGGCCGGCGGTGCGCACCCCGGTGGACCCGGGCGACCCGGCGCGGGTGCTCGTGCTCGCGGAGAGCGCGGGCCCGGGCTGGCGCGCGACGCTCGACGGCCGTCCGCTGGACCAGGTCGACGGCGCCTCGGTGGGGGCCGACGGGCTCCAGGCCTTCGCTCTGGGGGCCGGCGGCGGGCACGTCGTCGTCACGCACGACACCGCCTACCGGGCCCCGTGGCTCGCCGTCGGCGTGCTGACGCTCGCCGTCTTCACCATGCTGGCCCTGCCCGTCGTCCGACGGAGGAACCGATGATCCCCGCCCGCGCCCGGCACCTCCTGCGGCGAACCGGAGCCGTCGTCGCGGGAGCGGCCTGCGTGGCCGCCGTCGCGGCCCTGGCCGCTACCCCCGCCGCGAGCGGCGACGCTCCTGCGGGCGCCGTCCGCGAGGTCGCAGTCCGCCCCGCCGAGTCGGTGCTCGTCTGCCCCACGCCCGTGCGGCTCGTCCAGCCGGAGGTGGGCGACGACCAGTTCGCGGCGAGCCCCGTCGAGACGGCGGGCGCCTTGGCGGCGGTCGCCTGGAGCGCGGACGGCGCCCGCACCACCGGGCTGGCCGGCGGCACGGCCGCCCCGCTGACCGGGCCGCTCGCGGCAGGTCCCGACGCCGCCACGACCGGCGGGAGCCTGCCCGGCGACGCCCGCGTGGTGCGGGCCGACGTGTCCGGCGACGGGACCTCGGCCGTGGCGGGAGTGAGCGCGTCCCTCACGACGGCGGGCGACCTGCGGGGGCTCGCGGCCGGCGCGTGCGCGGTCCCCGGGATCGACGGCTGGCTCGTGGGCGGCTCGACCGAGGTGGGCGCGAGCGCGCGCCTGGTGCTCCAGAACCCCGGCCGCACACCCGCCAAGGTCCACCTCGAGGCCTGGGGCCCGTCCGGACCTGTCGTCCTGGGGAGCCAGGCCGCGATGGTCGTCCCGCCCGGGGAGCAGGTGGAGGCGCTGCTCGAGGCCATCGCCCCGGAGCAGCGACGCCTCGCGCTGCGGGTCTCGGCGACGGGCGGGCGGGTCACCGCGTTCGTGCAGCACCACGCGATCGACGGCATCGTCCCCGCGGGCGTCGACCTGGTGACTCCCGGGGCCGCGCCCGCGCCGGCCGTGGCCGTCACCGGTCTGATGAGCGCAGGGGAGGCGGTGGACGACCCGCACGCGCCGCTGCTCCGGGTCCTCGCGCCCGGGGACCGGGCGGGCGCGGCCCGGGTGACGGTCTACGGGCCCGACGGTCCCGTACGGCTCCGGGGCGGGGAAGAGCTCACGCTCGAACCGGGCCACGTGACCGACGTCCCGCTCGGCGGGCTGCCCGCCGGGGCCTACACCGTCGTGGTGGACGCCGACGTGCCGGTGGTCGCCGCGGGGACGTTCACCCGAGCGGGAGCGCCCGCCGCGGACGCGGTGATCGACGAGACACCGTACGACCGTGCCTGGTCGGCAGGTCAGGCGGTGACCGTCGGCGCCGGCGTCGCCGCGCTCGTTCCCGGCGCCGCCTCGACGGTCGTGCTCACCGCCGTCCCGGCCGACCGCGGACCGGACGCGACGCCGACCGGGGCGAGCGCCGTCGTCGTGCAGGGGGTGGACGGCGCGGGGACCGCGACCGGGTCCCGCACGCTCGAGGTTCCCGCGGGGAGCGCCATCGCACTCGATCCCGCCGAGCTGGGCGCCGGGACGGCGGCCGTGCGCGTGGAGCCCGCCGCCGAGGGCCCGGCCCTGGTCTGGGCGGTCGTCGCCTCGGACGACGACGGCACGGACCAGCCGGGCACCCTCGTCTCCGTGACGGCGCCCACACCCGTGCTGCCCGTCACCTCGGCGGTGACCGTCCGGCGCGTCACCGCGACCGGCTGAGCCGCAGGCTCAGCGGCCCTCGTACTTCGGGTCGATCTCCTCGGGCGTGCGCGCGAGGAGGTGGGCCACCTGCTCCACGACCACCTCGCGCACCAGGTCGCCCAGGTCCTCCTGGTCCACGGCACGCACCTCGACGGGACGCCGGTAGACCACGATGCGCGCCGGGCGCCCCGCCTCCGGCGGGAAGCACCGGCCGAGCGGCACCCCGCCGTCCTCCCAGGGGGCTGGGTCGGACGGCGGCACGTCCTCGACGCCGAACTCCGTGCCCTTGAGCTGCGGGCCCCAGGTGCGGTCGAGGTCGTCCACGACGTCCAGCACCAGGTCGTCGAAACGCTGCGCCCGGGTGCGGTGCGCGGGCGTGCCCGGCGGGAGCAGCGGCCCCCGCAGGCCGCGACCACGGCGGTCGCGCCGCCGGGGGGAGACCCGCGCCGGGAACGTCACGTCGTCCGGCGACGCCGCCGCGCCGCCCTGAGCCGAGGGGGTGCGAGCAGTGACGTCGCCCGGGGAGGGGCGCCCCCGGCGCCGTCCGCCGGGACGCGGGTGCCCGCCGCGCGGGGAGCCGAAGAGTGCCACGCCACGACTCTAAGCCCGCGCTCCGTGCGCGGACCACGGCGTGCCGTGCCGCACACGCGGGGCCGTCCGGCGTGTTCGCGCCATCGCTCCCGGTCAGGGCGTACTCTCAGCCCGTGAGATCGGTGAGGCAGTGTTCGCGCACGGCATGCACGCGTGCTGCCGTGGCGACACTCACGTACGTGTATGCGGACTCGACGGCGGTGCTGGGCCCGCTCGCGCACCTGGCCGAGCCGCACAGCTACGACCTGTGCGCGGACCATGCCGAGCGCCTCACCGCCCCGCGCGGCTGGGAGGTCGTGCGGCTCACCCCCGCGTTCCTGGACGCGGGCCCCACGCCCGACGACCTGTCGGCGCTCGCCGACGCCGTGCGGGAGGCGGGCCGCGTACGGCCGGTGCCCGAGCCGCCGTCCGTCACGGAGACCGCCCGGCGCGGTCACCTGAGGGTGCTGCGGGGCGACGAGGAGTAGGGCAAGATCCTCTCGTGAAGATCGCCGTCGCAGGGACCGGCTATGTCGGGCTGTCGAACGCTGTGCTGCTCGCCCAGAACCACGACGTGGTCGCGGTGGACATCGATCCCGGGAGGGTGGAGCTCGTCAGCTCCGGCCGGTCACCTGTGGCTGACCCGGAGCTGGAGGAGTACCTCGCCTCCGGCCGGCTGAGCCTGCGGGCCACGCTGGACGCCGCCGAGGCCTACACGGACGCCACGTTCGTGGTGGTCGCCACCCCGACCGACTACGACGAGACCACCCACTCGTTCGACACCCGCACCGTGGAGTCGGTGATCGACACCGTGCTCCGGGTGAACCCGGGCGCCCACCTGGTCGTCAAGTCCACGGTGCCCGTGGGGTTCACGGACCGGGTGCGGGCCGAGCACCCCGGCGCCTCCATCCTGTTCTCGCCGGAGTTCCTCCGCGAGGGGCGGGCCCTGTACGACAACCTGCACCCGTCCCGGATCGTCGTGGGCGACCGGTCCGACGTGGGCAAGCTGTTCGCCGACCTGATGGCCGAGGGGGCCGTGGACACGGATGTCCCGGTGCTGCTCACCGACGCGACGGAGGCCGAGGCGATCAAGCTGTTCGCCAACACCTACCTGGCGCTGCGGGTCGCGTACTTCAACGAGCTGGACACGTACGCCGCCACGCGCGGCCTGGACTCGGCGCAGATCATCGAGGGCGTGGGGCTGGACCCCCGGATCGGCTCGCACTACAACAACCCGTCGTTCGGCTACGGCGGCTACTGCCTGCCCAAGGACACCAAGCAGCTCCTGGCCAACTATCACGACGTGCCGCAGAACCTGATCAACGCGGTGGTCGAGGCCAACACCACCCGCAAGGACTTCGTCGCGGCGGACATCCTGCGGCGGTCGCCGCAGGTGGTGGGCATCTACCGGCTCATCATGAAGTCCGGGTCCGACAACTTCCGGGCCTCGTCGATCCAGGGCATCATGAAGCGGATCAAGGCCAAGGGCGTGGAGGTCGTCGTCTACGAGCCTGCGCTCACGGAGGACCGCTTCTTCAACTCCGAGGTGATCCGCGACCTCGACGAGTTCAAGGCGCGCGCCGACGTGATCGTGGCGAACCGCCGCACCGAGCTGCTCGACGACGTGGCCGAGAAGGTCTACACGCGCGACATCTACGGCCGCGACTGACCCGTCAGGGCACCCACGCGCAGACGGCGTGACCCGAGCCGGAGAGCCGCACGGCACCCGCGGCGTGCGGCACGAACACCGCCTGCCCCCGGGCCAGCGGCGTCCGGGACTGCCCGCAGCCCAGCTCGACCTCGCCCTCGAGCACGAGCACCACCCGGGGCCCGCTCGCGGGCAGCGGGACGGGCTCGCCGGGGTCGACGTCGGCGATCGTGAGCGCGAACTCGTCCACCGGTGCACGGTACGTCTGGACCTGCTTGCGCCCGCCGCTCGTCGTGACGACCGGGTGCACGGGCGGGCTCGGCACGAACGAGGTGCTGCGGACCAGGGCGTCCATGTCCACGCGCTTGGTCGTGAGCCCGGCGCGCAGGACGTTGTCGGAGCTCGCCATGATCTCGACCCCGAGACCGGACAGGTAGGCGTGCACCTCGCCCGGCGGGACGAACACCGCCTCGCCCGGCTCGAGGGTCACCCGGTTGAGCATCAGCGAGGCGATCGCCCCCGGGTCGCCGGGGTGCTGCTCGGCGAGGTCCACGACCGTCCGGTCGGCCCTCGCGAACGGCGACCCGTCGGCGAGCCGCTTCCGCACGGACTTCACGGTGAGGTCGATGTCGGCCCGGCAGCCCTTGTCGGACCGTGCGCCGAGGAGGTGGCAGAACGCGTCGCGCATCGCGTCGGCGGAGCGGCCGGCCCGCAGGATGCCCGTCACCGCCTCCACGAGGGCACCGTCGAGCCCGTCGAGGAGCGCCAGGATGCTCCGGGGGCTGCGGAACCCGGCCAGGCCCTCGAACTGCGTGACGGCAACGAGCAGCTCGGGCTTGTGCTGGTCGTCGTGGAAGCTGCGCTCGGGCGAGCCCACGGCCAGGCCCGCCCGGTTGTCGCGGTTGAAGCCCGCCCGCGCGGTGTGTGGCCGGGGGTGCACCTGCAGCGAGAGCGCGCGACGGGCCGAGAGGACCTTCATCAGGTACGGCAGCCGCGGGCCGAACTCGTCCGTGACCCGCCGCCCCAGCATCGCCGCCGGGTTCTCCCGGACCAGCTCGTCCAGCCGCCGGGCGACGCCGTCGACCTCGGCCACGGAGGAGCCGTTGGGGTGGGCGCCGAGCCAGAGCTCCGCCTGCGGGGTGTCGTCCGGTTCCTGGCCGAGGAGGCGGGGGATGGCATCGAAGCTGCCCCAGTCGTACTTCTGCACCGTGCTGGTGAGGACGAGTGGCGCTCCGAGAGCCTGCATTCCGGGGATTCTAGTAGCGGACGCCGGGAGAGGGGCACGCCCCCGTGGAATACGCTGGCGCTCGTGAGCATCGACCTGGCCACCATCATCAAGGCCTACGACGTGCGGGGAACCGTCCCGGACCAGTTCTCCCCGGCAGTCGCCCGGGCCATCGGCGCCGCGTTCGCGCGCGTCGTGGTGCTGCCCGAGGCGGGCGAGGGACGGCCGCGCACGGTCGTGGGGCACGACATGCGCGAGTCGGGCCCCGGGCTCGTCGGCGCCTTCGCCGAGGGCCTCACCGCCGCCGGGGTCGACGTGGTGCTGATCGGTCTCTGCTCGACCGACGGCCTCTACTACGCCTCGGGCGCGCTCGGCGTGCCGGGCGCCATGTTCACCGCGAGCCACAACCCCGCCGAGTACAACGGCATCAAGCTGTGCCGCGCCGGCGCCCGGCCGGTGGGTGACGCCACCGGGCTCGCCGAGGTCCGTGCGCTCGCCCAGGAGTTCCTCGACGGGGCGCTCCCGGAGCCCGCCGCCGAGGCGGGCTCGGTGACGGAGCAGGACCTCCTCGCCGACTACGGCGCGTTCCTGCGCGGCCTGGTGGACCTGTCGGGCATCCGCCCGCTGAAGGTCGTGGTCGACGCGGGCAACGGCATGGGCGGGCACACCGTCCCTGCCGTGCTGGGCACCGGCGCGGGCCTCCCGGAGCTGCCGCTGGACATCGTGCCGCTGTACTTCGAGCTCGACGGCTCGTTCCCGAACCACGAGGCCAACCCGCTCGAGCCCGCGAACCTGCTCGACCTGCAGGCCGCCGTGGTGGCGAACGAGGCCGACCTGGGCCTCGCGTTCGACGGCGACGCCGACCGCTGCTTCGTGATCGACGAGAAGGGCGCGGCGGTCTCGCCGTCGGCGATCACGGCCCTGGTGGGCCTCCGGGAGGTGGCGAAGGAGCTCGCCGCGGGCCGCACGCCCACGGTGATCCACAACCTCATCACGTCGCGCGCCGTGCCCGACCTCCTCGAGGCGGCCGGTGCCAGGACGGTCCGGACACGGGTGGGGCACTCGTTCATCAAGGCGGAGATGGCCGAGCACGACGCGGTCTTCGGCGGGGAGCACAGCGCGCACTACTACTTCCGCGACTTCTTCTTCGCGGACACCGGGATGCTCGCGGCCATGCACGTGCTCGCCGCGCTCGGCGAGCAGCCGCACCCGCTGTCGGCGCTCTCCGAGATGTACGAGCCGTACGTGTCCTCCGGCGAGATCAACTCCACGGTCGCCGACGTCCCGGCGGCCCGCGCCCGCGTGGTCGAGGCGTACGTGACCCAGGAGGGCGGCGGCCCCGTCGTCGTCGACGAGCTCGACGGCCTCACCGTGTCGCACTGGGACGGGCACCCGCAGTGGTGGTTCAACCTCCGCGCGTCCAACACGGAGCCGCTGCTGCGGCTCAACGTGGAGGCCGCCGACGAGGACATCATGGAGAAGGTGCGCGACGACGTCCTGTCGCTCGTCCGCGCCGACCCGACCGAGGGAGACCAGGCATGAGCACGACCATCGACCCCTGGGTCCGCGCGATCCTGCGCTGCCCCGTCACGGGTGCGGAGCTGGTGGACGGCGTGGGGCCGGCGGGGGAGCCGGAGCTCCACTCGACGGACCCCGGGCGCCCGCTGGCCTACCCCGTCCGCGACGGCATCCCGGTGCTGCTGGAGAGCGACGCCCGCCCGCTCTGAGCTCTGTGCCCGCCGGGACAGTGACGTCGTCCGACGACGTCACTGGCTCGGCGGCAGGTGGAGGGCGGCCTCCAGCGCGGCGAGGACCGTGGTCACGGCATCCTCGACGGCGACCTGCGAGGTGTCGAGGGTGACGTCCGCGTCTGCCGGCTCCTCGTACGGTGACGAGATCCCGGTGAAGTCGGGGATCTCGCCGGCCCGCGCCTTGGCGTAGAGGCCCTTCCGGTCGCGGGCCTCGCACACCTCGAGCGGCGTCGAGACGTGCACCAGCAGGAACAGCGCGCCCTCGGCCTCGGCCATCGCCCGGGCACGGTCCCGGCCGGCCGCGAACGGTGCGATCGGTGCGGCCACGGCGATCCCGCCGTGCTTGGCCACGAGGGACGCGGCGTAGCCGATGCGCTCCACGTTGGTCTCCCGCGACGCGCGGTCGAAGCCGAGCCCCTTGGAGAGGTGGTGGCGCACGGCGTCGCCGTCGAGCAGGGTGGTGGCGCGGCCGTCGTCGTCCAGCCGCTCGGCGAGCGCCCGGGCGACGGTGGACTTGCCCGATCCGGACAGGCCGGTGAAGAACACGACGGCGCCACGGGCGTGACCTGCCCGGGCTGCGCGCAGCACCTCGTCGGCCGACGCCGGGGGGTACGCCGCCCGGACCGCCCGCTCGTGGGCGGTGGAGACCTCGGCGAGCCGGTGGCGCACGTCCGCGGGGCGGGCGGCGACCAGGTCGACGACGTCGTGCGCCCCGTAGGCCGCCGCCACGTCCGCGAGCGCGGTGCCCGATGGCGGGCGCGCGGGCCAGGGTACGGCCACTACCGCGACGCGGCCTGCGGTCAGGCCTGTCCCGGCCAGCGCCTCGGCGAGGGCGGTGGCGGAGCGGACGAGGC
This sequence comes from Antribacter sp. NEAU-D49, assembly GCF_057158775.1. Classification (NCBI taxonomy): domain Bacteria; kingdom Bacillati; phylum Actinomycetota; class Actinomycetes; order Micrococcales; family Promicromonosporaceae; genus Antribacter; species Antribacter sp. NEAU-D49. Next base: position 122,080 of record NZ_JBXTSN010000014.1, read on the forward strand.
CCGGGGCGCCCACGCCGCCGGGCGCGGCGGCGCGGGAGACGGGGACGAGCAGGAGGGTGCGGGGGACCGGTCCCAGGGCCGCCGTCGCCTCGTCGCCGACCGCGGGCACGCCGGTGACGAGGACCGCCCGCGTCTCGACGCCGTCGGCCGCGACCTCCCGGGCCGGCCGGCGGAGCACCGGGTCCCACTGCGGGCCGGTGCCCCCGGGGAGCGGCTTCAGGGCCTCCAGCGTCCAGCGGGCGCCGGCGTGGCCGCCGTCGTCCGCCGCGTCGTCGCCACCACCTGTGGCGGTCAGGCGCGCGAGCGGGGTGTTCTCCTGGTCCGTCAGCAGGCGGCCGGGAGGAGCGTCCGGCGTGGCGGCGCCGGGCACGACCGCGCGCGCGAGCGACGCCGGGGCCAGCGCTCCGCCGAGGGCGAGCTCGAGGAGGTCCAGCTCGTCGGCGGACAGGACGTGCGTCGGGAGGTCGTCAGCGGCCGGGGGATAGGCGCGGGGAATGGGTTCCATCGACGGTGACGATAGCTCGTCCGGGCCCGTTGACGCCGTCCGCGACCGCCCTCGAACCGTCTCACGCGTGTCCGAGGTTCGGTCGGGCGGCGCGCGCACCGCGTTACTCTGCGCATACTGTGGCCACCATGCCAGCCCCTGACAGCATCCCAGCCGCCCCCGGCGTGCCCCTCGCGGGCGTCGCCGGGCCTGGCCGTGCGCTCGACGACACGGCGCTCGCCGCCGCGCTCGCCCGCGGGGCGGGCGAGGTGCTGCTGGGCCTCCGCCAGGACGTGGACGCCGCCGGCGGCGCCTTCGAGGCGCGGGCGCTGAAGGACGCGGGCGACGCCGCGGCCCAGGCGTGGCTGTCCGCGGCGCTCACGGACGCACGACCCGGCGACGCGGTGCTCTCCGAGGAGGCCGAGGACGGCGGGGCACGGCTGTCGGCCGACCGCGTGTGGATCATCGACCCGCTGGACGGCACGCGGGAGTTCGCCGAGCGGTTCGACGACGGCGCCTGGCGTGACGACTTCGCGGTCCACGTCGCCCTCTGGGAGCGCGGTGCCGGGCTCACGGCGGGAGCGGTCGCGCTGCCGGGCCGGGGGCTCGTGCGCTCGACGGCGGAGCCCGGGCGCGGTGCCGACGTGGACGGGGCGGTCGCCGGCCGGCCGCTGCGCGTCGCCGCGAGCCGTACCCGGCCGCCCGCGTTCGTCGCCGCCCTGGCGGCGCGCGGCGACGTGGAGCTGGTGCCCATGGGTTCGGCGGGGGTCAAGGTCATGGCCGTCGTGTCGGGCGAGGCGGACGCCTACGTGCACAGCGGCGGGCAGTTCGAGTGGGACTCGGCGGCCCCGGTGGCGGTGGCCCGGGCGGCCGGGCTGGTCTGCACACGCCTGGACGGGTCGGCCCTGGAGTACAACCGGCCCGACCCCTGGCTCCCTGACCTGGTGGTGTGTCCTTCCCCGGTCGAGGCCCGGCTGCGAGAGCTGCTGGCATCGGTCGGGGTGCAGGGAGCTTGTCGAGAACATGAGGCCGAGAACAAGGAGGGGGCCCGGTCGTGAACCACGTCCTGAGCCAGCTGCGCAGCCTGGAGGCGGAGAGCATCCACATCCTTCGGGAGGTGGTTGCCGAGATGCGGCGCCCGTGTCTGCTGTTCTCGGGCGGCAAGGACTCGATCGTGATGCTCCACCTCGCCACGAAGGCGTTCGCGCCCGCGCGGGTGCCGTTCCCGATCATGCACGTGGACACCGGGCTCAACTTCCCCGAGGTGCTCGCGTGCCGCGACCGGTGGGTGGACCGCCTGGGCGTGCAGATGGTCGTCGCGTCCGTGCAGGAGGCGATCGACCGCGGTCTGGTCCAGGAGGAGCCCAACGGGTCCCGGAACCGGATCCAGACCCCGGTGCTCCTGGAGGCGGCGGAGAAGCACGGCTTCGACGCCCTGTTCGGCGGCGGTCGCCGGGACGAGGAGAAGGCGCGCGCCAAGGAGCGGGTCTTCTCGTTCCGCGACGACTTCGGGCAGTGGGACCCCAAGAACCAGCGGCCCGAGATCTGGAACCTGTACAACGGGCGGGTGCACCAGGGCGAGTCGATCCGCGTCTTCCCGCTGTCGAACTGGACCGAGCTGGACATCTGGTCGTACATCGAGGCGGAGGGCATCGACCTCCCGGAGCTGTACTTCGCCGCCGAGCGTGAGGTGGTGGACCGCGGCGGGATGCTCTTCGCCGTCAACGAGTTCACGCCGCTGCGCGACGGCGAGACGGCCGAGGTCCGGAGCGTGCGCTACCGCACGGTGGGCGACGCGAACCTGACGGCCGCGGTGGAGTCCACGGCCGGCACGCTGCGCGAGATCGTCGAGGAGGTGGCGGCGGTCCGGCTGACGGAGCGCGGCGCCACGCGCGGAGACGACAAGGTCAGCGAGGCCGCCATGGAGGACCGCAAGAAGGAGGGGTACTTCTGATGACGACCCAGACAGACCCGGCGGCCGTGCCGGCCGCCCCGGTGGGCGGGGAGCACACGACCGACCTGCTGCGGTTCGCCACGGCGGGTTCGGTGGACGACGGCAAGTCGACGCTGATCGGCCGCCTGCTCTACGACAGCAAGTCCATCTTCGCGGACCAGCTCGAGTCCGTGGAGCAGGTGAGCCGGGACCGGGGCAACGACTACACGGACCTGGCGCTGCTCACCGACGGCCTGCGTGCCGAGCGGGAGCAGGGCATCACGATCGACGTGGCGTACCGCTACTTCGCGACCCCGCGGCGCAAGTTCATCATCGCCGACACCCCGGGCCACATCCAGTACACCCGGAACATGGTCACCGGCGCCTCCACGGCGGACGTGGCGCTGATCCTGGTGGACGCCCGCAAGGGGGTGCTGGAGCAGTCCCGCCGGCACACGTTCCTGGCCACGCTGCTGGGCGTGCCGCACGTGGTGGTGTGCATCAACAAGATGGACCTCGTCGACTGGTCCGAGGAGGTCTACGAGTCCATCCGGGCGGAGTTCACGCAGTTCGCGGCCCGGCTGCGCGTCGCGGACCTCACGTTCATCCCGATCAGCGCCCTCGCGGGCGACAACGTGGTGAACCGGTCGCAGAACATGCCCTGGTTCGACGGGGCGCCGCTCCTGTCGCACCTGGAGCGCCTGCACGTCGCGTCCGACCGCAACCTCGTCGACGTGCGGTTCCCGGTCCAGTACGTGATCCGTCCGCAGCAGAACGACGCGCGCGACTACCGCGGCTACGCCGGCACCGTCGCGTCCGGCGTCATGAAGCCGGGCGACCGGGTGCTGGCGCTGCCCTCGGGCCTGGAGACCACCATCGAGGCCATCGAGACCGCCGACGGGCCGGTCGACCTGGCCTACCCGCCCATGTCGGTGACGGTCCGACTGGCCGACGAGATCGACATCTCCCGCGGCGACATGATCTGCCGGCCCAACAACGCTCCCACGGTGACGCAGGACCTCGACGCCCAGATCTGCTGGATGGACGAGTCCGCGCCGCTGGTCCAGGGCAAGAAGTACGCGATCAAGCACACGACCCGGTGGGCGCGCGCGATGGTCAAGGGCATCAGCTACCGGATCGACGTGAACTCGCTGCACCGCGACGAGGACGCCGCCGAGGTCCGGCTCAACGAGATCGCCCGGATCCAGCTCCGTGTCACCCAGCCCCTCTTCGTGGACCCGTACCAGACCAACCGTCAGACGGGCGCCTTCATCCTCGTGGACGAGGCCACCAACAAGACGGTGGCCGCGGGCATGATCGGCGGCCTGCCGCACACCTTCTGACCGGTACGACGAAGCGGCGGGGGGGGGGGGGGGGGCCCCCCCCGGGCCCCCCCC
>NZ_JBXTSN010000015.1:0-96799 GCF_057158775.1 Antribacter sp. NEAU-D49
ACACCCCCCGTGGGTCGCGCTCGGCCTTGATCGCCCGCAGCCTCGCGAGCTCCTCCGGCCCGAAAGCAGCGGCGGCCGACTCGCCCGGCGCGAGGAACGTGAACGGCTTGCGGCCGCTCACCCGGTCGCCGAGCGCCGTGACGATCTCCTGCTGCCGGGACCGGACGGCAGCACCGGCCTCCGGCGTGAACGGAACGCCGAAGAGGTACAGCGCGTACGGCTCGGCCAGCGCACCGTGGGGGCTGTCCGACGGCCGGGCCAGCGCGCCACCGAGGCGGCGCACCTGCACAGCGAGGAGGGGAGCATGCTGGCCGGCGAGCAGGACCCGCTCCACGACGTCGTCGAGGTCCGTCAGCAGCTCCGTACGCGAACGCCCGGCAGCGGGCTCCGTGGGCTCGGCGGTGATGGACCCGAGCTCGTCCGCGCCCAGGGTGCGGCGCGTGTCGGAGAGCCGCCCGGCCACGGCGTCGAGCGGGGCCAGGAGGTCTCGGGCCTCGCCCTCCTCACCCAGGTGCACGCTGTCGACAGCCACCACCGGGTCCGCGCCCGGGAAGCTCAGCAGCTCGAACCACACGGTCAGCGCGTCCGGCGCCGAGGTCGCCACCTGCCGGAAGGCGGCCAGGACGTCGGCTGCCCGCTCGACAGGCCACAGCATGCGCCCGCCGAACACCTCCGGCGCCGGGTGGAGGCGCAGCTCCAGGCTCGTGACAGCGGCAAAGTCGCCTCCGCCTCCGCGGAGCGCCCAGAACAGGTCCGGGTCGGAGTCGGCCGTGACGCGGCGGGGCTCGCCGTCGGCCCCCACCACGTCGAGCGCGACGACGGCGTCCGCGGCCCAGCCGTGCGCCCGCCCGAACCAGCTCAGGCCGCCGCCCAGCGTGTAGCCCGCCACCGTGACGACCGGCGAGCTGCCGGGCAGCCCGGTCAGGCCGTGGCGGGCCGCAGCGGCCTGGACGTCGCCCCAGCGCGCACCTGCGCCGACACGCGCGACGCGTTCGCGGGGCCGCACCTCGACGTCGTCGAGGCGGTGGGTCCGGACCAGGACCGTGCCGTCGGTGCCACCGGACGCGCCGTGACCGCTCGCCTGGAGGGACAGGGTGAGGCCGGAGGCGCGGGCGTGCCGGACGAGGGCGGCGACGTCGTCGGCGTTCTCGGGCTCTGCGACCGCCACGACCGGCTGGTCGACGGCGAGGTTCCAGGGTCGCCGCCGCTCGTCGAAGACGTCGTCGCCAGGCAGGTGGATCGCGCCGGCGAGCCGCGGACGCAGGGTGTCGAGGGTGGTCATGCGCTTCTCCTCAGGCAGCCGGCCGGAGCCGGGTCGTGATGCCGGACATGTTCCAGGTGGTGATGACGCCGACCGCGACGACCAGGTCGGCCCGGCGCTCCTCGCCGAGCAGACGGCCGGCCTCGTCCCAGAGGTCGTCGTCGACCGGCCCGATCCCGCCTGCGAGCGCCTCGGTGAACGCGAGGGCGACGCGCTGCGCCTCGTCGAAGAACGGGCTCTCCTGCCAGGCGGCGACCCCGTGGAGGGTCCGGCTCGGCAGGCCGCCCTGCTCGAGGTGGGTGGCGTGCAGGTCGACGCAGTAGGCGCAGCCGTTGATCTGGGAGGCCCGGAGCTTGACGAGCCCGTAGAGCTCGTCGCCGAGCGACTCGGCCATGCGCTGGTCCAGGGCGAGGAGGGCGCGGTACGTCTGCGGGGAGGCCTTGCGGGTGGAGGTGCGGGTCACTGTCACTCCTTCGATAGTGGATATCCGGTGTCCAGTTTTGGTTCGACGGCGCTGCGGCCAGGACTTCGCCTGGTGCGCAGCCTCGTGCAGGTCAGGCCCGGGAGAAGTGCCGCCGCGCGTCGTGCGGCACGCTCGGCGGGGTCGAGTCCGCGAGGTCGGCGATGGTGACGGACGCGAGATGGCGCCGCCAGGCCAGCTCGGCCTGGCGCATGGCGTACGCGATCCCGCACGGCGCGCGGAAGTCGGCGGCGGGGCGGTCCGCATTCATGCCCTGCTGCCGGATCTCTGTGCAGACGAACGCCTCCGCCCGCCCCTCGACGGCGCTGACGACGTCCATCAGCGAGATCTCGTGGGCGGGGCGCGCCAGCCGGACCCCGCCCCGCACCCCGGCGACCGACTCGGTGATCCCGGCGCGGGTGAGCGCCTGGACCTGCTTGACGAGGTAGGGGGCGGGCAGGTCGTAGGCCTCCGCGAGGCGGGCGGCGGGCACGGGGGTGGCGTCGTCGGCCTGGAGCCAGTGCAGCAGGATGCACACGTGCGCCGCCCACTCGACGCCCTCGCTCATCTTCATGGCACCCTCCTCCCCGAACCTGGACACAAACTATCCGGGTTCCTCCGCCCGGTCAACGGATGCTCCGGCAGACCGTTCCAGGCTGTGGAAAAGGTGCCGGAGAGGTTGCGCGGATCTGGGACACTTGGACCCATGAGCACTCCCACCTCCCCGGGGCCCGCGGACGCCCCGACGACCACCTCCGCCACGAACCCTCCCGCGCCCTCTGTAGCGGGTGCCGACGTCGTGCGTGCGGTGGTCCGGGAGGTACCCGAGAAGGTGAGCCTGGACGGCCTCGAGGAGCGCTACGACGAGCGCTGGACGCAGGACAGGACCTTCGCGTTCGACCGGTCCAAGAGCCGCGAGCAGGTGTTCTCGATCGACACCCCGCCGCCCACGGTGTCGGGCTCGCTCCACGTGGGCCACGTCTTCAGCTACACGCACACCGACGTGGTGGCGCGCTACAAGCGCATGCGCGGCCTCGAGGTGTTCTACCCGATGGGCTGGGACGACAACGGGCTGCCCACCGAGCGCCGGGTCCAGAACTACTTCGGCGTGCGCTGCGACCCCTCGCTCCCCTACGTGGAGGGTTTCGAACCGCCGCACCAGGGCACGGACGGCAAGAACGTCAAGCCGGGCGACCAGGTGCCGGTGAGCCGGCGCAACTTCATCGAGCTGTGCGAGCGCCTCACGGCGGACGACGAGCGGCTCTTCGAGGAGCTGTGGCGCCGTCTCGGCCTGTCGGTCGACTGGGCACAGACGTACCAGACCATCGACGCCACCTCCCGCGCCACCGCCCAGCGCGCCTTCCTGCGCAACCTCTCGCGCGGCGAGGCGTACCAGGCCGAGGCGCCCGGCCTGTGGGACGTGACGTTCCAGACGGCGGTGGCGCAGGCGGAGCTCGAGGCGCGCGACTATCCGGGCTTCTTCCACAAGGTGGCCTTCCACCGTCCTGACGGCGAGAAGGTCTACATCGAGACCACCCGCCCGGAGCTGATCCCGGCGGCGGCGGCCCTCATCGCGCACCCGGACGACGAGCGATACCAGCACCTCTTCGGCACCACCGTGACGTCGCCCCTGTTCGGCGTGGAGATCCCGGTGCTCGCCCACTCGGCGGCAGAGCCCGACAAGGGCGCCGGCATCGCGATGTGCTGCACCTTCGGCGACCTCACCGACGTGCAGTGGTGGCGCGAGCTGCAGCTGCCCACGCGCTCGGTGGTGCAGCGCGACGGCCGCATCACCACCGAGACACCGGAGTGGCTTGCCGACTCCTCCGGCCGTGCCCTGTTCGAGGAGTCGGTGGCCGGGAAGACCACGTTCTCCGCGCGTACCGCGATCGTGGACGCCCTGCGGGAGTCGGGCGACCTGGACGGCGAGCCCGTGGCCACGCAGCGCAAGGCGAACTTCTACGAGAAGGGCGACAAGCCCCTCGAGATCGTGACCTCGCGCCAGTGGTACATCCGGAACGGCGGCCGCGACAGCGGCCTCCGCGAGGAGCTCCTGGCCCGCGGCAAGGAGCTCGACTTCCACCCCGACTTCATGCGCGTGCGTTACGAGAACTGGGTGGGTGGCCTCAACGGCGACTGGCTGATCAGCCGCCAGCGCTTCTTCGGCGTCGCGATCCCGCTCTGGTACCCGGTGCTGCCATCGGGCGAGGTGGACCACGACAACCCGATCGTGCCGTCGGAGGCTGAGCTCCCGGTCGACCCCACGTCGCAGGCTCCCGCCGGCTACACCGACGACCAGCGGGGCGTGCCCGGCGGCTTCGTCGGCGACGCAGACGTGATGGACACGTGGGCCACGTCGTCGCTCACGCCGCAGATCGTCGGCGGCTGGGAGCGCGACGAGGACCTGTTCGCACGCGTCTTCCCGATGGACCTGCGCCCCCAGGGCCAGGACATCATCCGCACGTGGCTCTTCGCCACCGTGGTGCGCGCGCACCTCGAGAACGGCGTGCTGCCCTGGAAGAACGCCGCCATCAGCGGCTGGATCCTGGACCCCGACCGCAAGAAGATGTCCAAGTCCAAGGGCAACGTGGTGACGCCCATGGACCTGCTCGTGGAGCACGGTTCCGACGCGGTGCGCTACTGGGCCGCAGCGGCGCGCCTCGGCACGGACGCCGCCTTCGAGGTGGGCCAGATGAAGATCGGCCGCCGCCTCGCGATCAAGGTGCTCAACGCGTCCAAGTTCGCGCTCTCCTTCGGCGGCGGGGCGGGCTCGGTCATCGAGCTCGACGGCGCCAAGGTGACGCAGCCGCTCGACCGCGCCATGCTCGCCGGTCTCGCGGCGGTCGTGGAGCAGGCCACGCAGGCGCTGGAGACGTACGACCACACCCGCGCCCTCGAGGTCACGGAGACGTTCTTCTGGACGTTCTGCGACGACTATCTCGAGCTCGTCAAGGACCGCGCCTACGGCGCCGGGGCAGAGGCGAGCGAGGTCTCCCCCGAGACGGAGTCGGCCCGCACCGCCCTGGCGATCGCGCTCGACGTGATGCTGCGCCTCCTGGCGCCGTTCATCCCCTTCGCCACGGAAGAGGTCTGGTCCTGGTGGCGCGAGGGGTCGGTCCACCGCGCCCCCTGGCCGGACCCGCTGCCCCTCCGCGCCGTCGCCGGCGACGCGTACGCAGGTGACCTCGCGGCCGCCGGCCACGCACTCGCGGCGCTGCGCAAGGTGAAGTCGGAGGCCAAGGTCTCGATGCGCACGCCGATCCTGGGCGCCGCGCTGGCCGTGCCGGCCTCGGCGCTCGCCGGGGTGACCGCGGCGATCGACGACGTCAAGGCTGCCGGTCGCGTCACCGGTGAGCTCGCACTCACCGAGGCGGCCGAGGGCCAGGGCGACGCCGCCGTCCAGGGCGGCATCGTGGTCACGAGCAGCGAGCTCGGCGAGCCGGAAGCCCGCAAGAAGGGCTGACAGCGACGAGCACGACGACGCCCGGGCGCCTTCCCCACGGAAGGTGACCCGGGCGTCGTCGTGCATCCGGCCCGGCTGCCGAGACAGTCACGTCGTCGGACGAACGCACTGTCTCGGCGTGAGGGCTCTCAGCGGCGCTGGTCGTCGCCCGACATCGACAGCAGCGCCTCGGTCGGCGTGGAGTCGTCGTGCCAGCGCAACGTGGCCCCGACCCCGTCGATCAGGTCCACCGAGCCCTCGGGCGCGAAGGTCAGCCCCGCATCCTCGCCGATCGCGGCCCGGACGAGCGCGATCGCGGCCGGCAGCTCCTCGAGCCCCTCGGTGACCCCGAGGTCCTCGAGCTCTCCACGCGTGCCCGCGATGTGCAGGGGGTCCGGCCCGATCCACAGGGTGCGTCCGTCGAGCCGCCCGTTCCCGGTGGTGTCGGCGCCGAGCTCGCCGCTGCCGAGCTCCTCGGCGAGCACCAGCTCCTTGACCTGGCCGCGGGCGAGGACCGCGACCACGTCGTCCACCGAGGTGACCGCGCCCGTCTCACGGCCGAGGCCCTGCCGCAGCTCGGCGAGCACCTGCTCCCGCCGCCGTTCCCGGTAGCTGTCGAGGGCGTCCTCCACGTGCTCGTCGAAGGACGCGGCGCGCACGCCGCCGTTGCGGCCTCCGCCCGCGACCTCGACCACGCGGTCGGCCACGGGCCGGGCCAGCTCCGCCCGGACGAGCGGTACGGCGCGCACGTCACCGGTGAGGATCACCAGCTCGGGCTTGCTCTCGGCGACCTGACGGCCGATCTCGGCCGCCATCGCCTCCGCGTTGCGTTCCCAGGAGTCCTCGGCACGCGCCTCGATGTTCGAACGGCTGGAGCCGGTGGAGCTGGTCTTGTTGATCTCGTCGTGCGGCGCCTCGTACGACCAGCGCTCCTTGCCCGCCACGCCGGACCGCAGGAAGTCTGCGCCCTGCCGGTCGACGGCGACGCACAGCAGCTCGACGGACTCGTCGGCGGCGAGAGCCGCCTGGAGGAGGGCCGGTACCGGCCCCCAGCTGCCCGACGCGACGGCCGGCGGGCTCTTCACCGGCCGGTCCACGAGAACGCCGGTGTCGTCGGCGATGACGACCCTGCCGTGGAGGCCCCGCGGCCACAGCGGCCGCAGCACCACCTCCTCGATGGCGTCGAGGACGCCCTCGGGTGCGCCCTGCTGGGCGAGGGACTTGCGCACCGCTCGCCACCTGTTGGCAACGTCGCGGTCCCCCGCCTCGGCCGCCGGCGTGGCGTCCAGGAAGAGGGTCGCGAACGGGCCGGGATGGCCGAGGAGCGGGTGCAGCCAGTCGATCTTCATACGCACCTCCGGTCTGCTTCCACCGGGACCACCGGCCCCGGGGTGTCCCTCCAGGGTCGGTCGGATCGGGGTACGCCGCCACCCCTGGGCGTGAGGGTTCGTGGGAGATCCATTGCCCGACGACCGTGACTCGCCTCACACAGGTAAAGCCGCCATCGCGACGCGCACCCAGGCACTCATTCTCTTCATGCATAGGTGTCCAGCTGTGGGAGGTTTCCGTCCGCGTGCTCGCGCGCGATCCGCTCGTGGTGGCGGATGACCTCGCTCACGATGAACTGGCGGAACTGGACGGCGAACTCCGGGTCGAGGCCCGCGTCCGCCGCGATGCGCGTCAGGCGGTCGATCTGCTGCTGGTCACGGGCCGGGTCGGCCGGCGGGAGACCCCCGACCGCCTTGAGCTCGCCGACCTCGCGCGTGAGCTTGAAACGCTCGGCGAGGAGGTGCATCAGCGCGGCGTCGATGTTGTCGATGCTGGCACGCAGACGGTGGATCGCGGGCGGCACGGTGCCGGGGTTGGTCATGTCACGAGGCTATCCCGGCCGACCCTGGGCGGCCGCCGGATTCCAGGAGGACACCATCGTCCGGGGTACAGTCCTCACTGGCGCGCAGGGGACCGGCTCATCGCCGCAGGGCGCCGTACAACGGACGTACGACACCACGGGAGACCATCCACATGACCTTCGCCTCCTCGCCGGCCCTCGTGGAGGTGCCTGAGAGCACCAGCATCAACACGATCCTGCGGGAACGTGTCGCCAGGTCTGGTGAGCAGGTCCTCATCGAGCGCCGGGACAGCCCGACCGGCCCGTGGGTCCCCGTCACGGCCCGTGCCTTCGAGGAAGAGGTGTTCGGCCTCGCCCGTGGGCTCGTCGCCCGCGGCGTGAACCCGGGCGACCGCATCGCGATCATGTCCCGCACCCGCTACGAGTGGACGCTGCTCGACTTCGCGATCTGGGCTGTCGGCGGCATCCCCGTGCCGGTGTACGAGACGTCGTCGGCCGAGCAGGTGCACTGGATCCTGGGCGACGCGGGCGTCCGCCTGGCGTTCGTCGAGACCGCCCAGCACGCCGAGGTGGTGAACCAGGCGTGGCGGCACGGCCTGCCCATGCTCGAGGACGTCATGCTCATCGACGACGGCGCGCTGACGAACCTGCGAGACCGCGGCACCCACCTGTCGCCCATGGCCGTCTCCGAACGGCGCGACGCCGTCCGCCGTGACGACATCGCCACCATCATCTACACGTCCGGTTCCACGGGCCGCCCCAAGGGCGCCGTCCTGTCGCACGGCAACTTCGCGCACCTGACGATGAACGCCGCCTCCGGGATCCCCGAGCTGCTGGGCACGCCGGGCGCGCGCACGCTGCTCTTCCTACCGCTCGCGCACGTGTTCGCGCGCTTCGTCGAGGTTGCCGTCATCGGCGGCAGCGCAGTGCTGGGCCACTCCCCCGACGTCAAGAACCTGGTGCCCGACCTGGGGTCGTTCCGGCCGACGTTCCTGCTGGCCGTCCCCCGCGTCTTCGAGAAGGTCTACAACAGCGCCGAGCAGAAGGCCGGCTCCGGCGTGAAGAACCGCATCTTCACGTGGGCCGCCCGCGTGGCGGGCGACTACTCCCGGGCGCTCGACTCCGCCTCGGGCCCCGGCTGGTGGCTCCGCACCCAGCACGGCGTCGCCGACCGCCTGGTGTTCTCGAACCTGCGGACCGCCCTGGGCGGCGACCTCAGGTGGGCGGTGTCAGGTGGCGCCCCGCTCGGCGAGCGCCTGGGCCACTTCTTCCGCGGCGTCGGCGTGACGATCCTCGAAGGCTACGGGCTCACCGAGACGACGGCGCCCACCGCGGTGAACCTGCCCGGCCGGGTCGCCATGGGCACCGTGGGCCCGGCGTTCTTCGGCACGGCCGTCCGGCTCGCCGACGACGGGGAGATCCTGCTCGCAGGCCCGCACATCTTCCACGGGTACCTCAACCAGCCGGAGCTCACGGCCGAGGTGCTCGACGGCGGCTGGTTCCGGACCGGTGACCTCGGCAGCCTGGACGAGCGGGGCAACCTGCGGATCACGGGCCGCAAGAAGGAGATCATCGTCACGGCAGGCGGCAAGAACGTGGCGCCCGCCCAGCTCGAGGACCGGCTCCGGGCGCACCCGATCGTCAGCCAGGTCGTCGTGGTCGGCGACCAGCGCCCGTTCATCGGCGCGCTCGTGACGCTCGACGCCGAGATGCTGCCCGGCTGGTGCGCCACCAACGGGCTGCCGCCGCTCTCCGTCGCAGAGGCCCGCATGCACCCCACCGTCCTCGCGGCGCTCGACCAGGCCGTGAACCACGCCAACCAGGCCGTCTCCAAGGCGGAGTCGATCCGCAAGATCGCCGTGCTGGAGGGTGACTTCACGGAGGCGAACGGCTACCTCACGCCGTCGATCAAGGTGAAGCGCGCCAAGGTGATCGCCGACTTCGCCCCGACCATCGACGCCCTGTACGCCGGCGGACCGGCAGCTTCGACGACCAGCCCGTTCTCCGCCGTCGGCTCGCAGTAGACCGAGGCGCGACCACGAAGGAGGCCCCGGGCGATGGTGCCCGGGGCCTCCTTCGATCAGCTGGTGCTTCGCGGTTCCGCCCGGCGCCTCAGGCGCTCTTCTCGCGCGGCTGCCGGCCCCGGACGGGGCTGGTGCGCGGCACGAGGGTAGGATTGACGTTCTCCAGCACGACCTCGCGGTTGATGACCACCCGCTCGACGTCGTCGCGGCTCGGCACGTCGAACATGACCTGTTGCAGCACCTCTTCCATGATGGCGCGCAGACCGCGCGCGCCGGTGCCGCGGAGCAGGGCCTGCTCGGCGATCGCTTCGACGGCGCCCTCGTCGAACTCCAGGTCGACGCCGTCGATCTGGAACATGCGCTGGTACTGCTTCACCAGCGCGTTGCGGGGTTCCGTCAGGATCTGCACGAGCGCACCACGGTCCAGCGGCGCGACCGACGCGATGACGGGGAGACGGCCGATGAACTCGGGGATGAGGCCGTACTTCTGCAGGTCCTCGGGCCGGACCTCGGCGAAGAGGTTCTCCGTGCCCCCCGTCTCCATCGGGGCGCTGAACCCCACCCCGCGCTTGCGCGAGCGGGCTGCCACGATGTCGTCCAGCCCGGCAAAAGCCCCCGCCACGATGAACAGCACGTTCGTGGTGTCGATCTGGATGAACTCCTGGTGCGGGTGCTTGCGCCCGCCCTGGGGAGGCACCGAGGCCGTGGTGCCCTCGATGATCTTGAGGAGCGCCTGCTGGACGCCCTCACCCGAGACGTCACGGGTGATCGACGGGTTCTCCGCCTTGCGAGCCACCTTGTCGACCTCGTCGATGTAGATGATGCCCGTCTCGGCCTTCTTGACGTCGTAGTCCGCCGCCTGGATGAGCTTGAGGAGGATGTTCTCCACGTCCTCACCCACGTAGCCCGCCTCGGTCAGCGCGGTGGCGTCGGCAATGGCGAACGGCACGTTGAGCATCTTCGCCAGGGTCTGCGCCAGGTACGTCTTGCCCGTCCCCGTGGGGCCGATGAGCAGGATGTTCGACTTGGCGATCTCGACGTGGTCCCCGTCGTCGGACCCCGGGCTCGAGGGCCGGGCGAGCTCACCCGCCTGGATCCGCTTGTAATGGTTGTAGACGGCCACGGACAGGGCCTTCTTCGCCGAGTCCTGGCCGATGATGTACTGCTCGAGGAAGTCGAAGATCTCGCGCGGCTTGGGGAGGTCGGTGAGGCCGAGCTCCGCAGCTTCGCTGAGCTCCTCCTCGATGATCTCGTTGCACAGCTCGATGCACTCGTCACAGATGTACACGCCTGGGCCGGCGATGAGCTTCTTGACCTGCTTCTGCGACTTACCGCAGAAGTTGCACTTCAGCAGGTCCGCGCCGTCACCGATTCGCGCCACTACCCGTCTCCTCGCCTCAGTGCCCGACCGGATGCGCTCGCGCCGCCGGTGGACGTTCCCACCATCCATTCCACACCACGACGGGCCCGTTGTCAGTAGGACGCCCCGGTGGGTCGCTCACGTCTGTTTTCCCCCACATCACAGCACTTTGTCGCGATCTCCGCACCCTGGATGCAGGACGCCGGAGCACACCACCTCGTCGGGGGCGGGCTCCGGCGTTCTGCGACCGGGAGAGGGGCCGTCGGCCCGCTCAGCGCGGAGCGACCGCGACCGCTGCCTTACGGCTCTCCAGCACCTGGTCGACCAGGCCGTAGTCCTTGGCCTGGGCGGCGGTGAGGATCTTGTCGCGCTCGATGTCGTCGCGGACCTGCTCCACCGTTCGGCCGGAGTGAGCCGCCAGCGTGTCCTCGAGCCACTCGCGCATGCGGATCAGCTCGTTGGCGTGAATCTCGATGTCGGACGCCTGGGCGTAGCCGCCACCCTCCATCGCCGGCTGGTGGATCAGCACGCGCGCGTTCGGCAGGGCCAGGCGCTTGCCCGGCTGGCCGGCCGCGAGCAGCACCGCGGCGGCGGAGGCCGCCTGGCCGAGGCACACGGTCTGCACCTGCGGCTTGATGAACATCATCGTGTCGTACAGCGCCGTCATGGCCGTGAACGAACCACCGGGCGAGTTGATGTACAGGATGATGTCGCGGTCCGGGTCCTGGCTCTCCAGGACCAGGAGCTGGGCCATCACGTCGTCCGCGGACGCGTCGTCGACCTGGACACCCAGGAAGATGATGCGGTCCTCGAACAGCTTGGTGTACGGGTCCTGCCGCTTGAAGCCGTAGGCCGTGCGCTCCTCGAACTGGGGCAGCACGTAACGGCTGGACGGGGCGGCCCCGCCGGAGAACGGCAGGCCGTAGCCGCTCCCGGGACGGGCGTAGTTGCCGGCAAGGCGCTGCGCGGCGGCGACGAACTGGGCTTCAGGGCTCACGGTGTCTCCTCGGAAGATCTGGGTGTGTCTGCGATCCGGTACCGGTCAGGAACCCGTGCCGCCGCCGCCCGCGACCGACGAGGCGTTGGTGACGACGTGGTCGATGAACCCGTACTCGAGGGCCTCCGGCGCCGTGAACCAGCTGTCCCGGTCGTTGTCCTTGAGGATCTTCTCGAGCGGCTGCCCGGTCTGCTCGGCCGTCAGCTGGGCGAGCACCTGCTTCATGTGCATGATGAGCTGCGCGTTGATGCGCACGTCGGTCGCCGTACCGCCGATGCCGCCCGAGGGCTGGTGCATCATGACGCGGGCGTGGGGCGTGGCGTACCGCTTGCCCTTGGCGCCGGACGACAGCAGGAACTGCCCCATCGACGCCGCCATGCCCATCGCCACGGTCGCGACGTCGGGCTGGATGTACTGCATGGTGTCGTAGATCGCCATGCCCGCCGTGATGGACCCACCCGGCGAGTTGATGTACAGGTAGATGTCCTTGTCGGGGTCCTCGGCCGCGAGGAGCATCATCTGCGCGCAGATGGCGTTGGCGTTCTCGTCACGCACCTCCGACCCGAGCCAGATGATGCGCTCCTTGAGGAGCCGGTTGTAGATGGAGTCGTTGAGTCCGAAGGCAGGCCCATCGGCCCGCGCCACCGGCCCGGCGTCCATCCGCAGCAGATCGTTCACGTCCATCTCCTCGGTTCAGGCTCGTTCAGTCTTTGTGTTTCGCTCGACCCTAACGTGCAGGGCCCTGCCGGAACTCCCTGGTGCACCTGCTTTTCGCCGACAGCGCATCGGCGCTGCCCTGCGCGAAAAACAGCGGACGCCCGCCCTCCGGAGAAGGCGGGCGTCCGGCTGTCAGACAGGGCGCTCAGGCCTTGGCGGACTCCGCCTCAGCGGCGTCCGAGGCCTCGGCGACGGCGGCCTCGAGGGCCTCCGCGGCCTTGTCGTCCTCGTCCGAGCCGATGAACTCGCTCAGGTCGACGACGTTGCCGTCGGCGTCCTTCACGTCGACCTGGCGCAGCGCGACGGCCAGGGCCTTGGAGCGCGCGACCTCGCCGACCATGGCCGGGATCTGGCCGTTCTGGTCCAGGGTCGAGATGAACTCGCCCGGCTCCATGCCGTACTGGCGGGAGGCGCTCACCAGGTACTCGATGAGCTCGCCCTGGGCCACCTTGACCTCGAGCTTCTCGGCCAGGGTGTCCAGGAGGATCTGGTTCTGCACGGCCTTGGTGGCGTCGACGGTCACCTCGGCGCGGTGCTCGTCGTCCTCGAGGCGGCCCTCGGACTCGAGGTGACGGTGCACCTCGGCCTCGACCACGCCCGACGGGACGGGGATCTCGACGGAGGAGAGGAGCTTCTCCAGGAGCGCGTCCCGGGCCAGGACGGCCTGGTTCGACGTCTTGGCGGAGGCCACCTGCGCGCGCAGGTCGTCCTTCAGCTCGGCCAGCGTGTCGAACTCCGAGGCGAGCTGGGCGAAGTCGTCGTCCGCCTCGGGCAGGTCACGCTGCTTGACCGAGGTGGCCGTGACGGTGACGTCCGCGTCCTTGCCCTCGTGCTCGCCCCCGGCCAGGGGCGCGCTGAACGTGGTGGTCTCGCCGGCCGACAGGCCGGTCAGCGCCTCGTCCAGACCCTCGAGCATGTTGCCCGAGCCGATCTGGTAGGAGACGCCGGACACGGAGTCGACCTCCTCGTCGCCGATGACGGCCTTGAGGTCGATGACGACGTAGTCGCCCTCGGCGGCCGGACGGTCGACGCCGACCAGCGTGCCGAAGCGCTCACGCAGCGCCTCGAGGCGCTCGTTCACGTCGTCCTCGGTCACGGCGGTGGAGTCCACGGCCACGTCGAGACCCGCGAGCTCGGGGATCTCGATCTCCGGGCGCACCTCGACCTCGGCCGTGAACTTCAGCTGGCCCTCGCCGGCCTTCGCCGGGATCTCCGTGACCTCGACCTGGGGCTGGCCGAGCGGGCGCAGGCTCGCCTCGGACGCGGCCTGGCGGTAGAAGCCCGACAGCCCGTCGTTCACGGCGTGCTCGATGATGGCGCCCCAGCCGACACGCTGCTCGACGATGCGCGGCGGGACCTTGCCCTTGCGGAAGCCGGGGACGTTCACCTGCTCCGCGATGTGCTTGTAGGCGTGGTCGATGCTCGGCTTGAGCTCGTCGTACTCCACCTCGACGGTCAGCTTGACCTTGGTGGGGTCCAGGGTCTCGACGGCGCTCTTCACTTCGATGGTCTCCAGAATGGTCGGTGGTGCGCACGCTTCGTGGCAGTAGCGGCGTGGGCCGGGATCACCGGTGCGGCGCGGATGTGGGTGCGTACGACAGGCGTACGGGCAACCCGTCCATGGTACGCCCAGCGCCCGGATGCGCCGAACGGTGTCACCAGGCCCAGGTGAACCCGACGATCGCCCGCTCGGTCACGGACAGGAAGCGGTGCGCGGTGAGCTCGTCGTCGAGCTCGATCTCCTCGCGGCTCACCGGGTCACCGTCCAGGTCGTCCCACTCCGCCCACCACACGCGGCCGGGCACGCGGTCGGGGTGGAACTCGACCTGCATGCGCAGGCTCTCCAGCCGCCGGAACACGGCCCGCCGGTACACCGGGGGTGGCGGCTCGGGGTACCGGAACGACGTGACGTACTCCAGGGAGGCCGTCTCCCCCGACGCAAGCGGCCGGCGCAGCAGGATGTCGACGGCGTGGAAGTGCTCGTCGAGCCGGTAGAGGTCGGTCGCGGTGCCACCGCGCAGCACCTGGATCTCCACGTCCGTGGTGTCGAACCGGAAGAGGTAACGGTCCGTGCCGTCGACGAGCGCCTCGATGACCTGGCTCGTGCGGTGGTCCAGGGGGATGCCGTCGGCGCCGACCCGGTGCGTCTCGTGCACGGTCACCGACCGGTACCGCTCGATCCCGCTGAGCTCGGGGTTCCCTCGTGGCGCCCGCGCGCTCCCCGCCACGACCCGGCGACGCGGCGACGAACCGAGGAGCAGCGCCCACAGCTTCTCGGTCTCGTGCTGGGCGAAGCCGAACGCCTCCACGAACCACGTCAGCGTCTGCGTGCTGAGGACGTCGCCCCGCAGGGCGCGGGAGACGCGATCCTTGAGGGAGTCCTCCGAGATCTCGAGGCCTTCGGCCCACACGACCGGCGCCAGCACGCGGCACACCGCCCGGTGGTTGATCTCCGTGCCGCGCAGCCTGGTGGCCCGCGACTGCCAGAGGCGACGGTACGGGCCGGGCTGCGTGAGCAGCTCCTCGAGGTACCGCGCAGCCTTGTGCGCCCCGTCCGGCAAACCGTCCTCCCCCCACGACCGATCGTGCGAACCGTGCACCAACCGGTCCGTGCGACCGCCGTGCGACATAGCGACCGTAGCGTTGGCCATCACCATAGGTGAAACCACGCGCGCGAGGTACCTCGCTATCGCCGGGTGTGGTATCGATCAGGGGATGGTGGCGCCGTGCAGCAGACCGACACCGGAGCACGCTCGCGCACCGTGACGGTCGGGGTCGTCGCCCGCGACCTGGTCACCGCCGCCCGGGCTGCCGCCGTCCTGGGCACCGAGCAGCGGCTCGACGTGGCGGGCACCGCCACGACGGTGGGGTCGCTGCTGCACCTGACCGGCCCCCTCGAGGCCGTCGCGGTCGAGCTCCCGCCCGCGGCCGACGTCGACGTCCTGCTCCTCGTCGCCTGCCTGCGCGCGACGGGTGCCGCGGTGGTCTGCTTCACCACGGACGACGACGGCACGCACGACGTCGCCTCGCTCGCCCGAGCCGGCGTCCCGGTCGTCACGCTCGACGAGCTCCCGGCGCGGCTTCTGGTCGCCGGCCTCGTCGCCAGGACGGGCCCGGCCGCTACCCGCTGAGCGGCCGGGCCCCGCGAGCAGGTAGCTGTTCCCCGCCTGCAGCGGAGAAGGGGAACGCATGCCTGGTCGAGGCGATTCGGGGAACAGCTACCTGGTCGCCGGCCCCGGGCGGCCAGGTGGAAGAGTTCTCGCCGTGGAGACCTCTCAGACCTCCGACGTCGTCGTCGTCGGACCCGTGTCCTGGAACACCCTCGTCCGCCTGGACCGCCTGCCGGAACCGCGCCCGCACACCGTCTTCGCCCGCGGGACGGTGCGGACCCTGGGCGGCACCAGCGCCGGGAAGGCGCTGCACCTCGCCGGGCTCGGCGTGGCGACGACCCTGGCGACCACCGTCGGGACGGATCCGGAGGCCAGCCTGATCACCGACGCGCTCCGGCGGGCACGCGACGCCGCGCCCGGGCGGCTCACCGTCTCCGCCGAGGAGGTGCCCGGCCCGTCCGAGCAGCACCTCAACCTGATGACCGACGCCGGCGAGCGCGTCTCCGTCTACCTGTCGACGACGGCCGGCGGGCGCGGGCTGCAGCCGGGCGCGCTCGACGGCGCCGCGCACGTCGTGCTGGACCTGAGCCAGGCCGGGCTCGACGCGCTCCCGGCGGCCCGTGCGAGCGGCGCCACGCTCTGGACCGACCTCCACGACTACGACGGCGCGGCCGAGTTCCACCGGCCCTTCGCCGACGCGGCCTCGTTCGTCTTCCTGAACGACGACGGCACGCCGGACCACCGCGCGCTCATGACCTCGCTCCTCGAACGCGGTGCGACGACGGTGGTGTGCACGCTGGGCGCCCGCGGAGCCGTGGCGCTGACGCAGGACGGCTGGTCCGAGTGCCCCGCCGACGCCGCCGACGTGGTGGACACCAACGGGGCCGGCGACGCGTTCTTCGCGGGGTTCCTCGCGGCGCACCTCCGGGGCGAGGGGACGGCGGGCTGTCTGCGGGCGGGTGCGCGCCAGGCGGTGCGGGCGCTGGGCTCGGTCCACCTGAGCCCCCTGCTGGACTGAATCGGTCTGGTCCTGGCCCGCCCGATTGGACCGTGCTACCAGACCGATGCCCTCCTAGCGTGGGAGCACACCCAGACCCCGCGGAGGAACCATGTCCACGACCCCTGCTCCGACAGAACGTCTCGTGCTCGGCACCATGGTGTTCGGCACCCTGGTCGACGAGGCCACGTCGTTCGCGCTCCTCGACCAGTTCGTCGACGCCGGAGGCCGCTGGCTCGACACCGCCGACTGCTACAGCTTCTGGCTCTCGGACACCGGCTACGGCGGGCAGAGCGAGGCCGTGCTCGGCCGGTGGCTGGCCGCCCGGCCCGGCATGCGCGACCGCGTGCTCATCTCCACGAAGTTCGGGGCGGAGCCGGTCGACGCGGCTGACCCGTCGTCGGGCACCGGGCTGAGCCGGGACGCGATCCGGACCCAGCTCGAGGGCAGCCTGCGGCGGCTCGGGACCGACCACGTGGACCTGGCCTGGGCGCACGTCGAGGACCGCGCCGTCCCCGTCGAGGAGACGGCGGACGCCATGGCGGAGCTCGTCGAGGAGGGCCTCGCCCATCGCCTCGGGGCGTCGAACCACCCCGCCTGGCTGGTGGAGCGAGCGCGTCAGCACGCGATCCGCCAGGGCCGCGCGCCGTGGTCGGCGCTGCAGCACTCGTACAGCTACCTGCACCCGCGCCCGTTCGAGCTTCCGGCCGGCCAGGGGCACCGCTTCGGCATGCTGACCGACGAGCACCTGGACCTCGCCGCCGTCGCGGGGCTCGAGACCTGGGCGTACACGCCCCTGCTCAGCGGCGCGTACGACAACCCCGCCAAGGCGATCCCCGACGCCCACGACCACCCCGGCACCACCCGGCGGCTCGCGGCGCTCGACAAGGTGGCCGCCGAGCTCGGCGCGACCCGCGGGCAGGTGGTGCTCGCGTGGCTCGCGGGCTCCACGCCGGCGATCCGGCCCATCCTCGGCGGCAGCAAGCCCGACCAGCTCGCGTCCGCGCTCGACGCCATGCGCCTCGAGCTGCCCGACGACCTCCGGGCGGTGCTGGACGCGGCCTGAGCGCAGATAACCGCTGGCCACGACGCGCGTCACGTCGGGAAGGTGGTGCCATGACCATCACGCGGATCCACCCCGAAGGCCTGCACGCCACCCCCACGTACCACCACGTCACCGTCGTCGAGGCCGGACGGACCGCGCACCTCGCCGGACAGTGCCCGCTCGACGCGGCGGGCACCGTCGTCGGCCCGGGCGACCTCGCGGCGCAGGCCGACCAGGTCGCCGCCAACGCGCTGGCGGCCCTGGCCGCCGTCGGTGCCACGCCCGCGGACGTCGTCCGCTCGGTCGTCTACGTGGTGACCACGGACCGCGCCGACCTGGCGACCGTGTGGGACCGGCTGACCGCGTCGGTCCTGGGCGACGCCTTCACCACCGCGAGCACCCTCCTCGGCGTCACCTGCCTCGGATTCCCCGGACAGCTCGTCGAGGTGGACCTCACAGCGGCGCTGCGCGACTGACGTCACGCGGGCCGACGGCCTACCGTGGGCCACGTGATCACCATCGACGCCGACTCCCCCGTCCCGCCGTTCGAGCAGGTACGCCTGGGCATCGCGCGCCAGGTCGGCGACGGGACCCTCCCCGTCGGGACCCGGCTGCCGACGGTGCGGGCGCTCGCGGCCGAGCTCGGGCTGGCGGTGAACACGGTCGCACGCTCCTACAAGGAGCTCGAGGCCGCCGGCCTCGTGGAGACGCGCGGTCGGCAGGGGACGTTCGTCAGCGCGGCGGGCGACCGGTCCCGCGCGGAGGCGCAGCGGGCCGCGGCGACCTACGCGGCGACCGTCCACGCGCTCGGCCTCGACGCGGACGAGGCGCTGCGGATCGCCGAGGCGGCGCTGCGGCGCTGACACGGTCTTAATGCGTGGAACGACGGGCACGCGGCGGATACCGTCACGGCCGTGTCTGTCGCGCTTCGCACCTTTCGCCCCGCTGACCTCGAGCCCGTGGTGGACCTCTCCCTGCGGGCCTGGGAGCCGGCCTTCCGCGCGTGGCGCTCGATCCTCGGCTCCCGCCTGTACGGCCTCACCTACCCCGACTGGCGGCAGAGCCAGTCGGAGACAGTCCGGACCACCTGCGCCCAGCACGCCGACCGGACGATCGTGGCGGACGCGGGCGGCACGGTCGTCGGGTTCGCCGTCGTCGTCATCGGCACGCCCGACGACGAGGGGACCCTCGCGGGGGCCCTGGAGATGATCGCCGTCGACCCGGACGCGCAACGCCAGGGCGTCGGCCGACGGCTGCTGGACGCCGCCCTGGAGCTGATGCGCGACGCCGGCTGTTCGTACGCCGACGTCTGGACCGGCGGCGACGACGGGCACGCGCCAGCCCGAGCGATGTACGAGGCGAGCGGGTTCACCGCGCTGCCGGTGGTGCACTACTACCGGGAGCTCTGACTCCTCGCCGCCGTGACCGGCAGTTCGTCGGATGATCGGCAGCCCGGGCTGCCGATCATCCGACGAACTGCCGGTCAGACGGGGGTCACCTCGCCGTCAGGTCCAGCTGCTGATCACCCGACCCCCGATCAAGCAGCCGCGCCCGGCTCAGAGCTCGCCGCGCCGAAGCAGCGCCAAGCCTTCCATCCGCCACTCCGAGACCGACTGAGGAGGTGCCAGCTCGACACCGGCGATCCCGGCGGCAGCACGAAACCCTTGCTCGAGCTCAGCGATCAGCTCACCGGCCGGAGCCACGATCTCGGGATCCCCGTCAGGGTCGTCCAGAGAGAGCCCGAGCACCAGATCACCCTCTTCGGTGAGGGTCACGATCGCCGCGTGGTGGGCACGCGCGCGGAGGTAGATGGAGAAAGCTTGCGAAGTGTCGGGGCCTCGCCTGAGGCCGGCCAAGGCGTCGGCGTCCCCCGGAGCGGGCCGCTCGTCGACGAGGACGCGCACGAGCGAGGCGAAGCGCGGATCGCCGGGGGCCTCCGTGTCGACGTAGCGGTCGATGAACGTGGCGAGCACGGACGCTCGGTCACGGTCGGCGGCCCGTACCCACACGTACACGTCGACACAGGGCGGCACCCCCGAACGCTACCGCTGTGCGCGTGGAACCGCCCTGATCATCTCTGACCTGGGAAAACATCGGTCGGGCTGACAGGATTCGAACCTGCGACCTTCCGCTCCCAAAGCGGACGCGCTACCAACCTGCGCTACAGCCCGTGGCCTGCCGCGAAGGCGGCGTGCACCGCCGCAAGTGTAGTGCCCCGCGCACAACGTGTACGCGCAGGCCACCAGGTTTGCTAGGGTGATGGCCGCGGTCTGCACGACGGGTCCGCACCCTGGTGAGGCGACTCGCGAGGGTGCGCGGGACGTCGTCGGGCACGCTGTGCGGGCGTAGCTCAATGGTAGAGCCCCAGTCTTCCAAACTGGCTACGCGGGTTCGATTCCCGTCGCCCGCTCACACCCCGAGAGCGCAGGTCAGAGCACCTCTGGCCTGCGCTTCTCGCTTTCCCCGGCCGGAACGCGAACCGCCCGGCGACACCCGGCACCCCTCTATCGCCCGCCCCTTCCGACCGCGCGGGCTAGTCCGCTTGTGGCCTACATCTCCTCCCGCTTGCGAAATCGTTATCGATATCGTTAACGTGATGCCGCCCGGACAGTTCGGCGACGTCGACGTCGCCGGAACCCGATCGGAAGGAACGACGATGTCCCATCCCCCCACCCTGAGGCGGCTCGCCGCCCTGTCGGCGACGGCCCTCACCGCCCTCGCGCTCGCGGTGCCCGCGGCCCAGGCCAACCCCGCCGAGCCGACCCTGCGCTCCGAGACGCCGCGTGATCTCAAGATCGGCAGCGCCGTCTGGGGCCAGCGCGAGCTCCTCGACTACGACCCCAAGAACCCCACCGAGTTCCAGCGCATCCTCGCGGCCGAGTTCGACTCGCTCACCCCCGAGAACGACATGAAGTGGGCCGAGATCCACCCGGAGCCCGACGTCTACGACTTCTCGGGTGCCGACGCCGTCGTCGCCTTCGCGAAGGCCAACGGCCAGGAGGTCCGCGGGCACACGCTGCTCTGGCACAGCCAGAACTCGCAGTGGGTGATCGACGCCAGCGCCGACTGGACCTGCGACGAGGCACGTGACGTCCTCGAGGACCACATCCGGACCGTCGTCGGCCGCTACGCCGGCGAGATCTACGAGTGGGACGTGGCGAACGAGATCTTCCAGGACGACTGGGACGCGGGCGGTGTGCGCCTGCGCACCGAGGCGAACCCCTTCTTCAAGGCGTGCTCCGAGGACCCGGTGGGTCTCCTCGGTGACGCCTTCCGCTGGGCGCACGAGGCGGACCCGGAGGCGGTGCTCTTCCTCAACGACTACAACGCGGAGGGCATCAACAACAAGACCAACGCCTACTACGCCCTGGCGCAGGAGCTGCTGGCCGACGGCGTGCCGCTGCACGGCTTCGGCGCCCAGGGTCACCTGAGCCTGCAGTACGGCTTCGACGAGACCATCCAGGAGAACTTCGAGCGGTTCGCGGCCCTCGGACTCAAGGTGGCCGTCACCGAGGCCGACGTCCGCATGCCGCTCGGCGAGGACGGCGAGCCGACCCCCGAGCAGATCACGCTCCAGGCGGAGCGGTACGACAAGATGCTCGAGGCGTGCCTCAACGTCGCGTCCTGCACGAGCTACACGGTGTGGGGCTTCGACGACGCGCGCTCCTGGGTGCCGGGCGTCTTCCCCGAGGGCTACGCCACGATCATGACCGAGGAGTTCGAGAAGAAGCCGGCGTACTACTCGCTGCTCGAGAGCCTCACCGACGCAACCCCGGGCAAGTCCCCGCGCACGCCGCCGGGCCTGAACAAGTAGCCAGGTCAGTGGGCTGACGGCGTCGCGTGGGTCAACGCGCCACCGCACCACCGGCCCGTCGACGCAGTTCGAGAGCGCAGGTCAGAGACATCTCTGGCCTGCGCTCTCTCCTGTCTCACGTCGAATCGATGAGATGCGCAGTAGGGGTTGCCAGGTCGGGAAACCGGTTACTAGAGTGCGGGAAACCGGTTACCCGAGGGTTTTGTGCGATCTGTGCCTGGTCCAGCGCCGGGGTGGGCACAGTGGCCCGCTATGGGCGGGTGCCCCCTGGGCTCGGAGAAAAGTGCACGACCATCTCCCGCATTTCGACGAGGAACTGTGAGGCATGACATGAGAGCACGAGTGGGACTACGCGCCCTTGCGGCGGGGGCCACCCTGGCCCTGGCCGCCACGATCGGCATCACCACGCTGGCGACTGCGCCGGACGCCCAGGCCGCCACCGGCGGGGTCACAGGATTCGCCACCCTCAACGGCGGTACCACCGGCGGTGCCGGTGGTCAGACCGTGCGGGCCACCACGGGGACCGCGATCCACGCTGCGCTGTGCGCCCGGCCGACCACGAGCACGCCGATCATCATCCAGGTCGAAGGCACCATCAACCACGGCAACACCACCGCGGTGTCCGGACCCGGGTGCTCCACCGCAGCCGGCGTGATCGAGCTCAAGTCGATCAGCAACGTCACGATCGTCGGCGTCGGCGCCGGAGCGGTGTTCGACCAGATCGGGATCCACATCCGCGACTCGCGCAACATCATCATCCAGAACGTCACCGTCCGGAACGTCAAGAAGTCCGGCTCGCCGACCTCCAACGGTGGCGACGCGATCGGGATGGAGTCCAACGTCCGCAACATCTGGGTGGACCACACCACGCTCGAGGCTTCGGGCGGGGAGGCCGAGGGGTACGACGGCCTGTTCGACATGAAGAACAACACCCAGTACGTGACCCTGTCGTACTCGATCCTGCGCAACTCCGAGCGCGGTGGCCTCATCGGCTCGAGCGAGACCGACCTGACCAACGGGAACGTCACGTTCCACCACAACCTGTACCAGAACCTCAACTCCCGGACCCCGCTGCTGCGCGGCGGCGTCTCCCACATCTACAACAACCACTACGTGGGTCTCGTCGAGTCCGGCATCAACTCCCGCGCGGGGGCGAAGGCCAAGGTCGACAACAACTACTTCAAGGACTCCAAGGACGTCCTGGGCACCTTCTACACCGACGCCGCCGGGTACTGGCAGGTCGCGGGCAACATCTTCGACAACGTGACCTGGTCGCCGCGCTCTACCGACCACAACCCCGCCGGACCCAACCCCACGTCCAACACCAGCGTGTCGATCTCCTACCCGTACACCCTGGACGCCGCGTCCTGCGTCCCGGCCGTCGTCGCCGCCACCGCGGGCGCAAACAAGGGTCTGCAGGTCTCTGACGGGTCCTGCACCCCCACGACCCCGACCCCGACGCCCACGCCCACCCCCACGCCCACCCCGACCCCCACACCGACGCCCACCCCCACCCCGACCCCCACACCGACGCCCACCCCCACCCCGACCCCCACCCCCACCCCGGGCGTCCCGACCGGGCCGAACCTGAGCCTCGGCGCCGGGGCCGACGGCTCCAGCAAGGCCGACGGCACCAGCTACGGCAACGTGATCGACGGCAACGCCAGCACCTACTGGTCCCCGTCCAGCTCCACCGGCACCGTCTCGGTCAAGTGGTCCTCGGCCAAGACCGTCGGCGCCGTCGTGATCCGCCAGGCCTCCGGCGCGACCAGCAACATCGGTGCCTGGCGCCTGGTCAACTACAACACCGGCGCCACCCTCGCCTCCGGCACCGGACTCACCACCACCCCCGTCACCTTCCCGGCGGCCTCGCTGACCAAGATCAGCCTCGTCATCACCAGCTCCACCGGCACCCCCCGGGTGGCTGAGTTCGAGACCTATGCGAGCGCCCCGTCCGGCGGCGGCAACCCCACGCCGACGCCGACGCCGACCCCGACCCCGACGTCCGACCCGACCGACCCGCCCACGGCCAACGCCCTGTACGTGTCGCCGAGCGGCACCGACAGCGCCGCCGGCACCGAGGCGGCCCCCACGACGCTGGCCTCGGCGATCAACCGGATCGCTCCCGGCGGCACGATCTACCTGCGCGGTGGCACCTACCGCTACACGCAGACGATCAGCATCACGCCGGGCAAGGACGGGCTCTCCGGGAACCGCACCAAGCTGTTCGCCTACCCGGGTGAGACGCCGGTGCTGAACTTCTCGGCACAGACCGAGGACCCCGCCAACCGCGGCCTGGCCATCGGTGGCGACTGGTGGCACCTGCGCGGCATCGTCGTCGAGCGCGCCGGAGACAACGGCATCCTCCTCGGCGGCAGCAACAACGTCATCGAGCGGGTCATCACCCGGTTCAACCGGGACTCCGGCCTCCAGCTCTCCCGCTACACCGCCGGCGCTCCGTCCAGTGAGTGGCCTGCGAACAACCTGATCGTGTCGTCCGTGTCGCATGACAACGCCGACTCCGACGGTGAGGACGCCGACGGGTTCGCTCCGAAGCTCACGGTAGGCCCCGGCAACGTGTTCCGGTACACCGTGGCGCACAACAACATCGACGACGGCTGGGACCTGTACACCAAGTCTGACACCGGCCCGATCGGGACGGTCACGATCGAGGACTCGCTCGCGTTCGAGAACGGCACCCTGACGGACGGCTCCCAGGCCGGGGCGGGCGACCGCAACGGGTACAAGCTCGGCGGCGAAGGCATCGCGGTGAACCACACCGTGAAGCGCAGCATCGCCTACGACAACGGCAAGCACGGGTTCACGTTCAACAGCAACCCCGGCTCGATGACCATCGAGAACAACCTGAGCATCGGCAACACCGAGCGCAACTTCAACTTCGACGGCGGCACGTCGACGTTCCGGAACAACACCTCCTGCACCAGCGGGTCGTCCGACCGGATCATCGGCAACGACGCGGGTGGCAACCAGTGGTGGTCCGGCTCGAACGGCTCCCGCTGCTCGCAGTACTCGGGCTCGCTGAACTGGTCGTTCGCGTCCGACGGACGGCTCGTGGTGACCATCGGAGGCACCACCGTGACGCTCTGACCGAGCCGGCCCAGGACGCCGTCGGCGCCCACGTCTGGTCCTGAGAGAGGCCCGGACCCGCACCTCGTGCGGGTCCGGGCCTCTCGTGCGGATCGCTCAGGGTGCGAGGACCGCCACGGCCAGCGGCTCGTCCTGGCCCTCCCACGTCGCGACCAGCGAGGGGACCACATCCTCCGGCGGCCGTGGCACGCGGACGGTGCGCACCGCTGCGTCGTCGTCGGCACCGCCGCCCGCGACGCCCCTCGCCCGGACCGGGTTGTCCCGCGGAACGACCGTCCCGTCCGCGTGGTGCACCTCCTCCCGGGCCTGCGCTGCCCCGGTCAGGATCGCCTGTCGCACGGCTGCCAGGTACACGGGGTCGGCGGCGGCGTCGTAGAACCAGCGGGTGCCGAGCACCGAGTGCTCGGAGGTGCCCATCAGGGCGTGGGCGAGCTCCGGCGCCTCGGCGCCCCGGTAGGTGCACGGGACGTGCACGACCGTGCCGTCGTCGGTCCGCACGAGTGCGAGCTCGATACCGACCTCGCCGTCGGGGTCGTCGAGCCGGAAGCTGCCGACCGGCTCGAAACCACCGCCTGGGAACCAGGGCTGGTCGGGCAGCCAGCCCGCGAGGATCTCACGCTTGCTCGGGACAAGGGTCGCCTGATGGAGGATCGCCATGAGCAGCGACCCTAGACGAAAGGCAGGGCACGACGATCACCTCTTGAGCCATCGCCGGAGCATGGCGACCGCGCCGTCGACGCCGCGCTTGGGGGGCTGGACGATCAGTCGCAACAGCCAGAACAACAGGGCACTGCCCGCAAGGAGCAGCGACACGGCAGCGAAGTTCTGCCAGAAGCCGCTCGCCTGCGTCAGGATCGTGCCGGAGCCGACGAGGAACGCGGCGAGCGTGACGAAGATGGCGAGAACTTCGACGAGTCCCAGAAGGCTCTCCGAGACGATGCGCCGGGCGGTGTCGTGCTGCCGCTCGATGTCACGGGTGATCTCCGCGAGCCGCTCGTCGAACTGCGCTTCGAGCTCGGCACGAACGTCGGCCCCGACGGTGCGGATACGGGACTCGGTCGCGATGGTCGCCGAGATCAGCTCGCGCTCTCTCATGTAGTCCTGATGGATGTCGTTGCCTCCAGGACCGAGCTGGTCGATCGCCAGGTCGATGGACACGAGCGCGTCCTCGAGCCGACCGAGGTGTCGTAGTACGCCAGCACGCCAATAGTGGACGTTCGCGTCTTCGTGCCCGGAGCGGACGATCTCGTTGGAGATCGTGAGGGCGCGCTCCGCGTGCTCCTTCACGCTCGCCGAGAACCAGAGCCCGTGCAAGCAGATCCAGCGACAGGACGCGTCGTAGTCGGGCAGCCGGTCGATGTCCTTGAGCAGGCCCAGGGCATGGGGTGATCGCTTGCCGAGCGCAGCGAACGCCGCGAGCGAGAGCAGGAGCGCGTCGTCCTGGTACTTCTTGCGCCAGCTCCGCGTCAGAGCCTCCAGCTGTGCGAACTTGAAGTCGAAGCGCAGACGGTAGGTCTGCGCGTAGGCCAACGTGAGGTTGCGAAGGTGGTTGCTCTGGCTGTCGGCGCCGGCCGCGAGAAGGTGGTCGTCCGGAATGCCGTGGCCGCGTTCGCGGGCTCGCCACGAGATGCTCGAGACACACCGGCGCAGCACGTGGACGGAGAGCCCATGACGCTCGACGACCTCGGGCAACGACGCAACCCAGGCATTCGGTTCCTCGTCCAGGCTCTCGATGTAGTGGTCGCAGATGATCCGGATGCGGTCCTCGTCGGTCGGGGCT
The DNA here is from genome assembly GCF_057158775.1 of Antribacter sp. NEAU-D49. Lineage (NCBI taxonomy): Bacteria > Bacillati > Actinomycetota > Actinomycetes > Micrococcales > Promicromonosporaceae > Antribacter > Antribacter sp. NEAU-D49. The sequence continues at coordinate 25,965 of NZ_JBXTSN010000015.1, forward strand.
CCGCTGAGAGCGAGTTCCCACGCAGCGAGGGGCATATCGGGCATTACCGCATCATAAGACCAAACGTTTCAGTCCCTGTCCGGCGCGTCGGTCCGGCCCCTACCGTCCGGTCGTCCCTCCCTCCTGAAGAAACGGCTGGTGCACGCGTGAAGAAGGTCCGAGCGTTGATGACCATGGGCTTGCTGGCAGTGACGGCGCTGGCAGCCGTACCGGCGGCGGGTGCCACGCCCGGGCAGACGTCCGTCGCGGCGCACGGCGGCGGGTCGCCCTCTGCCGTGTGCGCCCGCACCGACGCGCTCTTCTGCGAGGACTTCGAGTCCTTGCCCGCCGGCGGGGCCGCAAGCCTCGACTGGGGCATCGACACCCGGAACGGGACGCTCCGCGTCGAGCGGGCCGGCCGCGCCGGCAAGGTCCTGCACGTGCACACCGAGGGGAACGGCATGGCGTTCCTCAAGGTGACCGACTTCTCCGCTCCGGGGAACAGCTTCTACGGCCGCCTGCGGCTGAAGGTCGACGACTTCCCCACCGCACCGGACTGGGCCCATTTCACCCTCGTCGAGGCGACCGGTTCGGGCAGCTCCGAGATCGTGCGGCCGCTCGGCGGCCAGTTCGCGCCGACCGTCGGCCCGGACGCGACGTTCTGGGGCGTGGGGGCCGACGGCGGCCCGACCGGCGACTGGACGAGCTGGCGCGAGTCGGCCCCGACCGTCGAGGACCGCTGGCAGTGCGTCGAGTTCCAGTGGTCCGGTCCCGAGAACCGCGTCTCGGTGTGGTTCGACGGCGTCGAGCAGCCCGACCTGGAGGTCTCCACGACCAACCACGGCGGGGCGGACACCGACTTCGTCCTCCCCGTGGCGAACACCATCAAGGTGGGCTGGCAGCTCTACCAGGGCGGCCCGACGCCGGACCACTTCGACGTCTGGATGGACGACATCGCGTTCGACACCGAGCGCCTGGGCTGCTCCCGGTAGCCGCGCGCCGGCTCACCGCACCACGGCCGCCAGCGCTGACACCTCCACCAGCGCACCCGGAACCCCGAGCCCTCGGACGATCGCGGCCGTCACGAGCGGGGGCCGGGGCGCCGCGGCGAGCGCCGCGGCCGCGGCGCCGTAGGCGGCGTTGAGGTCCACGCCCTCGACGAGGAGTACGGTCACGCTGACCAGGTGCTCGATCCCGGCTCCCGCGGCGGCGAGGGCGGTCGTCAGGTTGGCCATCACCTGCCGGGTCTGCTCGGCGGCGTCGTCGCCCCCGACGAGCCGGCCGGCGGCGTCGACGGCGTTCTGCCCGCCGACGTGGATCGTCGTCGCGCCGGGCGGGACGACGGCGACGTGGCTGAAGGCTGGGCTCTTGACGAGCCCTTCTGGCTGTAGCAGCTCGATCTGGTCCATATCGTCAAACTAGGCGAGGTGCAGGCCGGCCGCTGGCCGCTACCTCCGGCCCCGACGGGTGCCCGCACCCCCGTCTCCCAGGCGGATCCGGGGGTTCGGTGACATCGTGAGCGGCATGACGTTGTCCGGGGCGCCTGTCGACGCCGGTGCCGTGCTCGGATCGCTGGAAGCGCTTCTGCCACGCCTTCGCGAGACCTACGTCGACCTGCACGCGCACCCTGAGCTGTCGTTCGAGGAGACCCGTACGGCCGCGCTGGTGGCCGACCGGCTCGGTGCCCTCGGGTTCACGGTGCACACCGGCGTCGGGGGCACCGGCGTGGTCGGAGTGCTCGTCGCGGGTGACGGTCCGTGCGTCCTGCTCCGGGCCGACATGGACGCTCTGCCGGTCACCGAGGAGACAGGGCTCCCCTACGCCAGCACCGTGCGGGGCACCACCGCCGACGGCATCGAGTCGGGGCTGATGCACGCATGCGGCCACGACGTCCACGTCACCGCGCTGCTGGGCGCAGCCGAGCTCCTCACCCAGGGGCGGTCCCGGTGGTCAGGGACGCTCGTCGTGGTGTTCCAGCCGGCCGAGGAGCTGGGACGCGGTGCGCAGGCGATGATCGACGGCGGCCTGTACGACCTGGTACCGCGCCCTGACATCGTCCTGGGGCAGCACGTGGCGCCGTACCCGGCGGGGTGGCTCGGCGTCCGGGGTGGTGCGGCGTTCGCGGGCACCGACACCTTCGACATCCGGCTCGTGGGCCGTGGCGGCCACGGGTCGCGGCCGGAGACCACGGTCGACCCGGTGGTGATGGCGGCGTCGACGGTGATGCGCCTGCAGACCATCGTGGCGCGCGAGGTGGCCGCGACGGAGGCCGCCGTGGTGACGGTGGGCGCGCTCCAGGCGGGCACCAAGGAGAACATCATTCCCGAGGGGGCGTACCTCGGGGTGAACGTCCGCTCGTTCGACGAGGCAGTGCGCGCACGGGTCCTGGGGGCGGTGGAGCGCATCGTCCGGGGCGAGGCGGCCGCCGCGGGCGCGCCGCAGCCACCTCGGATCACGATCGTCGACAGCTTCCCGCCCGTCGTGAACGACCCGGCCGAGGCCGAGCGCACCCGTGCCGTGCTCGCCGGCCACTTCGGCGCAGACAGGGTCATCGACCCCGGGCCGGTCTCGGGGAGCGAGGACGTGAGCCTCCTCGCGACGGCCGTCGGCGCACCGATCGTCTACTGGCTGCTCGGCGGCTGGGACCCGGAGGCGTTTCACGCGGCGGAGCGCGCCGGGACCCTCGAGCAGGACATCCCGTCGAACCACTCACCGAAGTTCGCGCCCGTGCCCGACCCGACGCTGAGGATCGGCGTCGAGGCCCTCGTCGTCACCGCCTTGGCCTACCTGGGCTCACCGTCCGACGACGACGCAGGCTTTCGTCCGCTCTGACCCCGGGGTCAGCCGCGCGGCTGGACCCAGCCGTTGCCGATGCTGCCCCACGGACGCTGGAAGAAACCCACCCACGCCTGGCCGCCGAACCGCTCTCCGGCGGCCATGAGGTTCTTCCACGAGTGGTAGCCGGGGACGACCGGCACGTACCACCGGACGGCGGGCAGCCCGGGGACCGGCTGCTTGTCAGGCCTGCGGTACGGGAGCAGTCGCGGCACGGATGTCAGGTCCTCCTCGCGCAGGGGCACGATCTCCAGGGCGGTGCGCCGCTTGTCGGTGATGTGCAGCGCCTCCATCGCCTTGTCGGTGGCCCAGCCGGTCACCTTGCCCTGGACGGACGTCGCGGGAGCGCTCGGCGGCAGCTCGAACGAGACGCCCGCGCGGGCGATCCCGCTCCACGCGACGAGGTCCCAGTCCTTCCCGTGCCAGAACCAGATCCCGGCCGCGTCGACGACGATGCCGCGGGGCCTGGTCGCGGTCCGCGCGGCGAGGAGGCACAGCACCGCCAGGCCGCCGAACAGCAGCGCGAAGAAGAGGCCGACCCAGCGGGCCGCTCCCGCCGCGGGATCGACGACGACCGTGAGGCAGAGCCACGCGAGCGGCGCGGTCACGGCAACCCCGACGACCACCGCCACCAGGCTGGTTCGCCCGAGGTCGAGCCGGTGCGCGTCGGGCGAGAAGACGGGCTCGCCGGCGGTGGTGCCCGTCATGTCCGGGTGAGTCACGAGGCGATGCTCGCGAGACGCGCCGGGTCGAGGCCGGCGAGCACGGTCTCCCCGTCCCGGCTGCGCGCGGTGGCGACCGGGACGCCGTCGGGCGCCCAGACCCCCGAGCCGCCTGCCGAGCGGACCCCGAGCGGGTGTCCGCCGAGGTTTGCCGCGACCGTGTAGAAGCGGTGGTCGATCGCCCGCGCCGCGAGGCGCACGTCCAGGCGGCGCTCCTCACCCTCGGTGTACAGGACGGAGGCGGCGTAGACGTCTGCCCCGGCGTCGCGCGCCGCCGCCGCGTGCGACGGGAACGCGGTGTCGAGGCACACGGCCAGGGCGACCCGCCAGCCGGCCACCTCGACCACCACAGGGCCGCGGCCGGGCACGACGACGTCCGACTCGGCACCGTGGAGGTGCGTCTTCGCCGCGACGACGTCAGGACCGGTGCCCGTGATCGCGATCGAGGCGATGTGCCGGGCGCCGTCGTGCTCCACCGGGGCGCCGACGACGACCGTCGCACCCTGGGCGGCGGCAACCTCGCGGACGGGTTCGAGGCGCGGGTCGCCGGACGTGAACCAGGCCTCCGGCCGACCGAGGTCCGCCAGGTCGTACCCGGTGAGCGACAGCTCGGGGAAGACGACGAGGCGGGCGCCGGCGTCGGCCGCGGCCCGTGCGGCGAGCGCCGCAGCCGTGATGTTCGTCCGGACGTCCCGGACGGGCACGCACTGCACGGCGGCGACGGTCAGCGGGTCCTCGGGGATCATGTCCGAACCGTAGCGAAACGGACGAGGCTCGGCGGTCCCGTCCATCGAAACGGTCGATCAGTGAGACAGGGCTTGTCGAAGAGTCCGGGCCCTGGATAATCTCGTCTCGCGAGCCGACTCCGTGTCGGCTCGCACCACGAGGGAAGGCCGTCACGTGAACCGGGAGGAAGCCATGCGCAGCACGCGCCCCACGCTCCCCCGCACGCCTTCCCTGCCGGCCGGGACGTCGTCGACCTGCGCGCCCGCGCTGTGCTGTCGATGCTGTCGGTAGAGCGTCCGCGACCCGCCTGACCACCCGAGCGCCGCCGGCGCCCCGTGGCCGCAGCGCTCGCGTGGCGCTCCGGTCTCCTCCTGACCCGCACGACCCGAGTACCTCGTGCCCCGTCCCGCAAGCACCCACCCGAAGGAAGACCCATGGCCCGCATCTACGACGACGCGACCAAGCTGATCGGCAACACGCCTCTCGTCCGTCTGAACGCACTCACCGAGGGGCTCGAGGCCACCGTCGTGGCCAAGCTCGAGTTCTACAACCCGGCCAACTCCGTCAAGGACCGCATCGGCGTGGCGATCATCGACGCCGCCGAGGCGTCCGGCGAGCTGCAGCCGGGCGGGACCATCGTCGAGGGCACGTCGGGCAACACCGGCATCGCCCTGGCGTGGGTCGGCGCGGCCCGTGGTTACAACGTGGTCCTCGCGATGCCCGAGACCATGTCCAAGGAGCGCCGCGCGCTGCTCCGCGCCTACGGCGCCGAGCTGGTGCTCACGCCCGGCTCCGAGGGCATGAAGGGCGCGGTCGCGGCCGCGGAGAAGATCGCCGCCGAGCGTCCGGGCGCCATCCTGGCCCGCCAGTTCGCGAACGAGGCCAACGCGGAGATCCACCGTCGCACCACCGCCGAGGAGATCTGGGCCGACACCGACGGCGAGGTGGACATCGTCGTGGCGGGCATCGGTACCGGCGGCACCATCACCGGCGTGGGCCAGGTGCTCAAGGAGCGCAAGCCCGAGATCACCATCGTCGCCGTCGAGCCCAAGGAGTCGCCGATCCTCAACGGCGGCGCCCCCGGCCCGCACAAGATCCAGGGCATCGGCGCCAACTTCGTGCCCGAGATCCTCGACACCAAGGTCTACGACGAGGTCATCGACGTCGACGCCGAGACCGCCGTGGACTTCGCGCGCCGCGCCGCCAAGGAGGAGGGCCTGCTCGTGGGCATCTCGTCCGGCGCCGCCCTCGCCGCCGCGATCGAGCTGGCCCGCCGGCCCGAGAACGCCGGCAAGCTGATCGTCACGGTCGTGCCCGACTTCGGTGAGCGTTACCTGTCGACGATCCTCTACCAGGACCTCCTCGACTAATGTCCTTCCTCGCCCGGGTACGCGCGTTCGGCCGGGTCCTTGCCGAGGACCTGGAGGCCGCGCGCACCCACGACCCCGCGGCACGCTCGCGCCTGGAGATCGCGCTCGCGTATCCGGGCGTCCACGCCGTGTGGGTCCACCGCGTCTCCCACCGCCTGTGGCGTATCCCGCTGCTGCGCCTGCCTGCGCGCCTGCTCTCGCAGGCGTCGCGGGCGGCCACCGGCATCGAGATCCACCCGGGCGCCCGGATCGGCCACCGGCTCTTCATCGACCACGGCATGGGTGTGGTCATCGGCGAGACGGCCCAGGTGGGCGACGACGTGATGCTGTACCACGGCGTGACCCTCGGCGGCCGTTCCATGCGCCGCGGCAAGCGCCACCCCACGCTCGGGGACCGCGTCCTCGTGGGCGCCGGGGCCAAGATCCTCGGCCCCGTCTGGATCGGCGACGACGCCCAGGTGGGCGCCAACGCCGTGGTGGTCAAGGACGTGCCGACGGGGGCGGTCGCCGTGGGCGTGCCGGCCCGCGTCCGGCTCCCCGAGCCCCGCGAGCCGGAGAGCCCGCGCGTCGAGGACCCGTCGGAGCTCATCGAGTACGTGATCTGACACGCGGAGTGTGTCAGGACGCCGCCCCGGGGCACCAGCCCTGGGGCGGCGTTCGGCGTTCCGGGGCCCGCAGCCGCGGGCGACACGACCGGCTGAGGCCGGCCCTTCGGCGTCGGGCGTCGGCGCGATAGGGTGCTCCCAGCGTTACCCGGGACCGTGCGTCCCGGATAACCCCCGCCCGCTCGACGACGAGGACATCCCATGCGCATCGGCATCCAGACCGGCTACTGGTCCCGCAAGCCCCCGACGGGCATCCAGCAGGCGATCGTCGCCGCTGAGCAGCTGGGCCTGGACTCCGTCTGGACCGCCGAGGCCTACGGGTCCGACGCGTTCACGCCCCTCGCCTGGTGGGGTTCCCGCACCCGGAAGGTCCGGCTCGGCACAGGGATCGCCCAGATGGCGGCCCGCACTCCCACCGCCACGGCGATGCAGGCCATCACGCTGGACCACCTGTCCAAGGGCCGGTTCGTGCTGGGCCTCGGCGCCTCCGGGCCGCAGGTGGTCGAGGGCTGGTACGGCCAGCCGTACCGCAAGCCCCTGGCCCGCACGCGGGAGTTCGTCGACGTCGTGCGCCAGGTGATGGCGCGCGAGCGTCCGGTCTCGATCGACGGCGAGTTCTACCACCTGCCCCTGTCCCCCGAGACGCCCGGCGCCACGGGCCTCGGCAAGGCGCTCAAGCCGACGGTGCATCCGTACCGGCGTGAGATCCCCATCGTGCTCGCGGCGCAGGGGCCCAAGAACGTCGCGCTCGCCGCGGAGATCGCCGACGGGTGGATGGCGGGCTTCTACGCCCCGCGCATGGACGACGAGTTCCGCGCACTCCTCAGCGAGGGCTTCGCGGCGCGCTCCGAGGAGCGGTCGCCGGCGAGCTCGTTCGAGGTCATGGCCACGGTCCCGGTGGTGGTGCGCGACGACGTGGAGCAGGCTGCCGACGTGATCCGGCCGCACATCGCCCTGTACGCGGGTGGCATGGGCTCGAAGGAGGCCAACTTCCACAAGGCGTCACTGGACCGGCTCGGGTACAAGGACGCCATGGACGAGGTCCAGGCTCTGTACCTCCAGGGGCGCAAGGACGACGCGGCGGCGGCCGTGCCCACCTCGCTCGTCGAGGAGATCGCCCTGGTGGGGCCCGCCTCGAAGGTGCGCCGCGACCTGGCCCGGTGGGAGTCCACCGCGCTGAACACGATGCTCGTGCAGGGTGACCCGGCCTCGATGCTCACGGTGCTGGCCGCGGCCCAGGACACCACCACGGCCGGGCGCCTGCGCTCCGCCGCGGGCTCGGCGCTGAGCCGGGTGGCGCCCCGCAAGGTCTGACAGGATGCCGGGATGGCCGACGACCTGACGGGCGCCGAGGAGTACGCCGCCGCCGTGCTGGACCTGGTGCGCCAGATCCCGCCGGGGCGTGCGATGACGTACGGCCTGATCGCCGAGATCGTCGCCGAGACGCTCCACCGGGGAGGTCCCCGGCAGGTCGGCAGCGTGCTCTCCGGCTCGGCGGACCGGTACGCGCACCTGCTGCCCGACGACGCCGTGGTGATCGGCCCGGCGCAGGACTCCTTCGACCTGCCGTGGTGGCGGGTGGTGAACGCGGCGGGGTCCCCGCCCGCACACCACCTGACGGCGGCCCTCGACGCGCTCCGCGCCGAGGCGTGCCCGCTCAGCAGGGACGGCCGCCGGGTCGACCTGCGGCGTGCGATCTGGTTCCCGACGGCGGGCGACCTGGGCCACGCGGACGTACCGGAGCCGGACGGCGACCCGGAAATGCCTGGCGGCCCCCGTCGTCGCGGGTGACGATCGGTCGCATGACCTTCCCCGACGTCCCCCTCCCGGCCGGCTACCGGTTCCGTACCCTGACCGACGACGACCACCGCGCCCGGCTCGACCTCGACTTCTGGGCCTTCCCGTCCTCGGTCGAGGTCGAAGACGCCCTCCAGCACCCGTCGCCCCTCGACCTGGCCCGCACCGTGGGCATCGAGGCGGACGGCCACGAAGGCCTGGCGGGACTCCACTCCTCGTACGAGTTCACCGAGTTCCCCGTGCCGGGTGGGACGCTGCCGACGGCCGGCCTCACCTGGGTGGGCGTGCACCCGCAGCACCGCCGCCGCGGGCTGCTCAGCGCCATGATCGACCTGCACCTCGCTCAGTGTGCCGAGCGCGGCGAGCCGCTGTCGGTGCTGTTCGCCGCGGAGGCGGCGATCTACGGCCGGTTCGGCTACGGCCTGGCGGCGAACGACCTGCGCGCGACGATCCCCCGCGGCGCCGCGCTCCGTGACGTCCCGGGGACCGACGGGCTGACCGTCCGGATCGAGCGCGCGAGCCGGGAGCGGCACGGCGCGCTCGTGGACCGCGTCCACCGCACCGCGGGGGCGGCACCCACGGGCGTCCCGGGCCTGAACCGGCCCGGCTGGGCCGCCCGGGAGACCGAGGGCCTGCAGGCGAACTACTGGTCCGACCCGGCGGCCTACCGCGGAGGACGGGAGTCACGCAGGATCGTCGTGGTCGAGCGCGACGGCGAACCACGGGCCTACGCGACGTTCCGCCGCAAGCTCGACTGGGAGCCCGCGGGCCCGAGCGGCACGGTGTTCGTGGGCGAGGCCGTGGCGCTCGACGCCGCCTCTGCCCGCGTCCTGTGGGGCACGCTCCTCGACCTCGACCTGATGAGCGAGGTCACGCCGTTCGCCCTCCCGGTCGACGACGTCCTCATGCAGCTCCTGGTGAACCCGCGGGCCGTGGTGCCGCGCACGCCCGACAACGTCTGGGTCCGGCTCGTCGACGTGGCCTCGGCCCTGTCCGGGCGGCAGTACGCGGCGGACGTCGACGTGACGCTGGCCGTGACCGACACCCGCGTGCCGCGGAACGCGGGCACCTACCGGCTGCGCGCCGCCGCGTTCGGCGAGGCGACGGCGGAGCGCACCGACGCCGCCGCCGACCTGTCGCTGGACGTGCGCGAGCTCGGCGCCGCCTACCTCGGTGGCATGTCCCTCGCCGCGATGGCGACGGCAGGGCTCGTCACCGAGCACTCCCCGGGCACCCTGGCGCGAGCGAGCGCGGCGTTCGGCTGGCCGGTGGCGCCGGTGTGCAGCTGGGTCTTCTGACCGGGCTCACGTCTGGCAGACGCCGCACCAGAAGAGGTTGCGACCCGCCAGCTCCTTGACGAGCACCGGCGTGCCGCAGACCCGGCAGGGCAGTCCGTCGCGGTGGTAGACGTAGAACGCGTCCTCCGCCGCGACGGCGCCGGGCGCACCGTCGGTGTTCTGCCGGGTCGGCGTGCGCGACCCGCCACCGTCCCGGCCACCCGCCCCGTCCCGGTGCTCCGGCCGCGTCGTCACGATGGCGCCGGTGCGGGCGCCGTCGGCCATGAGGTCGACGAGGTCGTCCCACACCGCCCGCACGGCCGCGCGGGGCACGTCCCGGCCCGGCCGCAGCGGGTCCACCCCCGCCCGGAACAGCACCTCGGCGCGGTAGATGTTGCCCACGCCGGCCACGACGGCCTGGTCCATGAGCAGCTGCCCCACGGTGGTGCGGGACCGGCCCACCCGCTCCAGGAACGGGGCGGGGTCGGCGCCTGCCCGGATCGGGTCGGGCCCGAGGCGGGCCTCGACCGCCACCTTCTCCGCCGTGGTGATCACCTCGCACGCCGCCGGTCCGGTGAGGTCGGCGACGGCGTGCTCGCCGAGCAGCCGCACGCGCACGGCGCCGCGCGGGCCGGGCGGCGCCCACGGCCCGGCGGAGTCGGGGGGAACAGCGACGACGGTCTCCCGCTCCCCCACCCGCTTGCGCGGCGCCCCGATGGCGTGCGCCACCTCGGCGGACCCGTCGCCCGCGAACGTCCACGCCCCGTAGAGGCCGAGGTGCGTGCGGAGCCACAGCCCGCCGGAGAACCCGAGGAAGAGCTGCTTGCCCCAGGCCTCCGCCACCTCGAGCCGCCGGCCGGAGAGCAGCGCGGCGCCGTCGGCGAACCGGCCCTGCGGGCTGGTCACCTCCAGGGGCTGCCCGGCGAACAGCGACCCGAACGTGCGGGCGAGGCGATGGACGGTGTGTCCCTCGGGCACTCAGACTCCGCGGGACTTCTCGTAGTCGGCCAGCTGCTGGATGCGGCGGGCGTGACGCTCGTCGCCGGAGAAGGGCTCCGCCACGAACGCGTCGACGAACGACACCGCCTCGTCGACGGAGTGCATGCGGCCACCCACGGCGATCACGTTGGCGTTGTTGTGCTGGCGGCCGAGCTTCGCGGTCTCGAGGGACCAGGCGAGGACGGCGCGCACGCCGTCCACCTTGTTCGCGGCGATCTGCTCGCCGTTGCCGGATCCGCCGATCACGATCCCGAGGGACCCGGGCTCGGCGACGACGGCCTCACCGGCGGAGATGCAGAAGGAGGGGTAGTCGTCCAGGGCGTCGTACTCGTGGGCCCCGTGGTCCACGACGTCGTGGCCGTCGGCACGCAGGTGCTCGACGAGGTGGACCTTGAGCTCGTACCCGGCATGGTCGGCGGCGATGTGCAGGCGCATGCCCTCATCTTCTCCCATGTCTGCCGTGCCTCGCCGGGCTGGCCGTAGTCTGGGCGCCATGACCACCGACGCCACCGTCCCTCCGTCGGGTATCGACCTCGACGCCCTCGACCCGGCCGTCCGGCCGCAGGACGACCTCTACCTCCACGTCAACGGGCGCTGGATCGCGGGCCACGAGATCCCCGCCGACCGGGCCATGGACGGATCCTTCCGCGCCCTGCACGACCAGGCCGAGGAGCACGTCCGCGAGATCATCCTCGACGCCGCGGCGACGGCCGGCGCGCCCGGGGCCGACCCCGCGAGCACCCAGGCCAAGGTGGGTGCCCTCTACGCGAGCTTCATGGACACCGAGCGCATCGAGGCGCTCGGCACCGCACCCCTCGCCGAGGACCTCGCGCTGATCGGGAGCGCCACGGACAAGGCGGCCCTGACCCGCGCGCTGGCCGCCCTCCAGCGCACGGGAGGCGCCTCGGCCGTCGCCTTCTGGGTGGACAACGACGCGACCGACCCGGAGCGGTACGTGGTGTACCTGTCGCAGTCCGGCCTCGGGCTCCCCGACGAGGCGTACTACCGCGACGAGCAGTACGCCACGGTGCGCGCCGCGTACACGCCGCACGTGGCCCGGATGCTCGGGCTCGCCGGGGTCACGGAGCCGCAGGCCGCTGCTGAGCGGGTCGTCGCGCTGGAGACCCAGCTCGCGAGCCACCACTGGGACCGGGTGCGCAGCCGCGACGCGGGCCTCACGTACAACCCGACCACCCTCGCCGACCTCGCGGCGCGGGCGGCCGGCTTCGACTGGACAGCCTGGGCCGAGGCGCTCGGCGCGCCCGAGGGTTCGCTCGACCAGCTCGTGGTGCGTCAGCCCGAGTTCGCCGACGGCTTCGCGGCGCTCTGGGAGTCGCAGCCCGTCGAGGACTGGACCGCCTGGCTGACCTATCACGTGGTCACGGCCCGCGCGCCGTACCTCACGGACGAGATCGTCGAGGCCAACTTCGACTTCTACGGCCGCATCCTCACCGGCGCCCAGGAGGTGCGCGACCGCTGGAAGCGGGGCGTGTCCCTCGTGGAGGCCGCGCTGGGCGAGGCAGTGGGGCAGGAGTATGTGGCACGCCACTTCCCGCCGTCCCACAAGGAGCGCATGGACGTGCTGGTCGAGGCACTCGTGGCCGCGTACCGCGAGTCCATCGAGAACCTGGACTGGATGACGGACGAGACCAAGGCCAAGGCCCTGGCCAAGCTCGAGAAGTTCACGCCGAAGGTCGGCTACCCGGTGAAGTGGCGCGACTACTCGGCCCTCGCCGTGGACGCGACGGACCTGGTGGGCAACGTCCGCCGGGCGAACGCGTTCGAGCAGGACCGCGAGCTGGCCAAGATCGGCCGGCCGCTGGACCGTGACGAGTGGTTCATGACGCCGCAGACCGTCAACGCCTACTACAACCCCGGCATGAACGAGATCGTGTTCCCCGCCGCGATCCTGCAGCCGCCCTTCTTCTTCCCGGAGGCCGACGACGCGGTGAACTTCGGCGGCATCGGCGGCGTGATCGGCCACGAGATCGGCCACGGCTTCGACGACCAGGGGTCCAAGTACGACGGCGACGGGCGCCTCGAGGACTGGTGGAGCGACGCCGACCGCGCCGAGTTCGAGAAGCGGACCGCAGCGCTGATCGCGCAGTACGACGCCTTCCGCCCGGCCCAGCTTCCGCAGGACGGCCCCACCGTCAACGGCAGCCTCACGGTCGGCGAGAACATCGGCGACCTGGGCGGCCTGTCGATCGCGATCAAGGCGTACCGGATCGCGCTCGGCAAGCCGCTCGACGAGGCGCCGGTGATCGACGGCCTCACGGCCCTCGAGCGCATCTTCCTCGGCTGGGCGCAGGTGTGGCAGTCGAAGGGCCGCGACGAGGAGCTGGTGCGCCGCCTCGCGACCGACCCCCACTCTCCCAACGAGTTCCGCTGCAACGGAGTGGTGCGCAACGTGGACGAGTTCTACGAGGCCTTCGGCGTCACGCCCGACGACGCGCTGTACCTCCCGCCCGCGGAGCGCGTGCGCATCTGGTAGCGGCCGACGACGGCGCCTATGCCCGCCTTCGCGATGGAGAAGCCGGTGCCCGTGGCGTCGGACACGCACTTCATCCCCGCCTCCGAGCTGGTGCAGGTGAAGCCGTGGGCCCGCTGCTGCTGGCCGTACTCCACGGCGGGGACGTCGTTCCCCGCCTTCACGGGCTGGTCGGCCGCGGCCACGCACGGCTGGGCGACCTTGCCCGCGGCGTCGACCGTCACCACGTAGCCGATGGTGCCGTCGCAGCTCTCCGCGGGCACCGGCTGGTTGTTCAGCGTCGCGATGCCGCAGCGTGCGGCGTCGGGCGTGATGGAGCAGCTGATGTTGCCGGACGGGGACCTGAACGTGACCGCCTGGGCCGCGGCGTCGTCGGACGCCTCGGGCGACGCGCCCGCGCTCACCGACGAGCCGGGGGTCGCGGACTCGGGGGCGTCGTCACCGAAGAGGTTCACCGCGAAGATGACGGCCGCGACGACCAGCACGATGTCGAAGGCGATGAAGGCGATCCACCCGGGCGTGAGGCGGGACCTCAGCCCGCCGCGGTCGCCACCGCCCCCGCCCGCGTAGGCGGGCTGCGCGGCGTACTGCTGGTCGTAACCCGCCTGGCCGTAGCCGGCCTGGTCGTACCCTGCCTGCTCATAGCCCGCCGGGTCGTACCCGGCCGGGGCGTACTGCGGCGGCTGAGCCTGGTCGTACTGGCCCGCATAGCCCTGCGGGGCGTACTGGGCAGGCGGGTACTGGGCGGGCGGGTAGCCCTGCTGCTGGTCGTACTGCTCGGGGAAGTACTGCTGCAGGCTCGCATCCTGCGGAGGCTGAGCCGGCGGCTGGCCCGCGTGGGCGTTGAGCGAGTGCACCACCGGCTGGCCGGGCCGGGCCGGGGCCGGGGTCACGGCCTGGGCGAACTGCGCGCCGGGCGAGATCGCGGGAGGCATGCGGGTGGCGGTGGACACGCGCTGGACCCCGGGCGCCGGCGCGGGGGCCGCCTGGTGGGAGCCGGGGGCCGGGGGCACGGGGGCGTGGTGACCGGCGGACGGCTGCTGCGCCTGGTCGGGCGCGGGCACGACGGCCGGCTGCGCCGCGGTGGGCGCCGTGGGCGTGCGGGGCTCGTCACCGGCGCCGCCGTAGGGCTCGTACGACGGGCCCCCGGGCGGGGGCGGCGGAGGCGGCACAGTGCCGGACATCTCGTCTCCCTGGTAATTCGGTCGGGTAGGTCGCCGCGACCTCCGGACGATGGATGGCGGCCGAGGCAGGCGCACGGAGCGCGCCAGGGCCACCCGGCAGGGTCTCACGCCGGAGGCCACGAGGTCGAACCAGGATCCCACGATTTCGGCGTGATTCAGGAGGAAGTGGATACCGATCGGCACCAACCGATCACCACCGCCCCACGACATCGCCGCACCCGGGAACGTCGGCGGGCCGTGGCATGATCGACCCTGATTTGTCTCACAGGGCGGTCGTCGCCCGTGACGAGTGGAGGGTCCGTGCCCGGAGAGAACCTGACCCGTGCCGAGGCGTCCGAGCGCGCCGGCGTGGTGTCTGTCGAGTCGTACCAGATTGCGCTGGACCTGACCACCGGGCCCACCACCTTCCGGTCGAGCACCACCGTGCGCTTCACGGCCACGGCGGGAGCCGCGACGTTCGTCGACCTCGTGGCGCCGACCGTGCGCTCGATCGTGCTGAACGGCCGCGAGCTGGACCCCGCGGCCGTCTTCACCGACTCCCGCATCGCGCTGGACGGCCTGGCCGCAGCGAACGAGCTCGTCGTCGTGGCCGACTGCGCCTACACCAACACCGGCGAGGGCCTGCACCGCTTCGTGGACCCGGTCGACGGCGAGGTCTACCTGTACACGCAGTTCGAGGTGCCCGACTCCCGGCGCGTTTTCGCGGTGTTCGAGCAGCCCGACCTGAAGGCCACCTTCCAGTTCACCGTGACCGCGCCGGCCGCCTGGGAGGTCGTGAGCAACGAGCCCACGCCCGAGCCGGCCCCCGCGGAGCACGCCACCGACCCCGCGGTCGAGGCGGCGACCTGGACGTTCGCGCCCACGCCCCGCATCTCGTCGTACATCACGGCCCTGGTCGCCGGCCCGTACGCCGTCGAGCGCTCGTCGCTCACGTCGTCCGACGGCCGGGAGATCCCGCTGGGTGCGTTCGCGCGCAAGTCGCTCGCCGAGCACCTCGACGCCGACTACATCTTCGAGAAGACCCGCCAGGGCTTCGCGTTCTTCGAGTCGACGTTCGGCGTGCCGTACCCGTTCACGAAGTACGACCAGCTCTTCGTGCCCGAGTACAACATGGGCGCCATGGAGAACGCGGGCTGCGTCACGTTCACCGAGTCCTACGTGTTCCGCTCCAAGGTGACCGACGCCGTACGCGAGCGCCGGGTCGTCACGATCCTGCACGAGCTCGCCCACATGTGGTTCGGCGACCTCGTCACGATGAAGTGGTGGAACGACCTCTGGCTCAACGAGTCGTTCGCCGAGTACGCCTCGACCCTCGCGACCGCGGAGGCCACCGAGTGGGAGGCGGCGTGGACCACGTTCGCCTCGATGGAGAAGGCCTGGGCGTACCGCCAGGACCAGCTGCCGTCCACGCATCCGATCGTGGCCACGATCAACGACCTGGAGGACGTCCAGGTCAACTTCGACGGCATCACGTACGCCAAGGGCGCCTCCGTGCTCAAGCAGCTCGTGGCCTGGGTGGGCCGCGACGCCTTCGTCGCCGGGGTCTCGGCGTACTTCCGCAAGCACGCATGGGGCAACACCGAGCTGGTCGACCTGCTGACCGAGCTCGAGGCCACCAGCGGCCGCGACCTGAGCTCCTGGTCGGCACTCTGGCTCGAGACCGCAGGCGTCAACACGCTGCGCCCGCAGGTCGAGGTGGACGACAAGGACCGCATCACCTCGTTCACGGTGCTGCAGAGCGCGCCCCAGGAGTGGCCCACGCTGCGCCCGCACCGGCTCGGCATCGGGTTCTACAACCTGGTGGACGGGGCGCTGGTGCGCACGCACCGCGTCGAGGTGGACGTCGACGGCGCCCGCACGGACGTACAGGACCTCCTGGCCCTGGACCGCCCGGCACTTGTCCTCCTCAACGACGACGACCTGGCGTACGCGAAGATCCGGCTCGACCCGAGCTCGCTCTCCGCCGCGATCGAGCACCTGGCCCAGATCTCCGACCCGCTGGCCCGTTCGCTCGTGTGGGGCTCCGTCTGGGACGCGGTCCGCGACGGCGAGACCCCCGCGAGCGACTACGTGCGTCTCGTCCTCGGCAACATCGCGTCCGAGACCGAGTCCACCACCATCCGGACCACGCTGAACCAGCTCGCCCTGGCCGCCAAGCAGTACGTGGCGCCCGACCGCCGGGCGGCGGTGCTGGCCGAGGCCGGCGACACGCTGTGGACCCTCGCCCAGGGTGCCGCCGCCGGTTCCGACCTGCAGTTCCAGCTGGTCAAGTTCTTCGCGCACCTCGCCTCCACCCCGGCGCACGTGGCGGCCCTGCGCGGGCTGCTCGACGGGACCGGCTCGCTCGACGGCCTGGAGATCGACACCGACCTCCGCTGGGAGCTCCTCGAGGGCCTCGTCCTCAACGGCGCCGCGGGCGACGAGGAGATCGACGCCACCCTGGCCGACGACGACACGGCGACCGGTCGCCAGTCGGCCGCCCGCGTGCGGGCGACCATCCCGAGCACCGAGGCCAAGCTGACGGCGTTCTCGTCGGTCGCCGACAGCGCGGACGTGCCCAACGCGATCATCCGGCAGACGGGCCTCGGCGTGCTCCACGTCAACGACCCGTCGGTGCTCGCCGGGCTGGTGCAGCCCTACCTCGACGCGCTGCTGCGCGTCTGGGACGAGCGCACGTACCACATCGCCGAGGAGATCGTCGAGGGCTTCTACCCGGCACCGCTGGCGTCGCAGGAGCTGGCGACGGCCACCCGCGGGTGGCTCGACGCGCACGCCGACGTGGCGCCCGCGCTGCGCCGCATGGTGATCGAGGCACTCGCCGGCACCGAGCGGGCCCTGGCCGCGCAGGCGGCCGACGCCTGACCCTCCCCGCCGAGACAGTGACCTCGTCCGACGAAGTCACTGTCTCGGCGGGGCCAGGTTCTAGCGGGACTTCTTCTTCGCCAGCCGCGGGAGGTCCTCCGGCAGCGGCTCCTCATTCATCACCGCGACGAGCGACCGCAGCCGGGCGTTGTCGAACAGGTCCTCCAGCAGCACGAGGCTGCCCGACGAGTCGGCGAGCGGCACCTTCCAGTTGGGGTACTCCTGGTCCGTCCCCGGCTGGTTCTGCGCCCGGCGCTCCCCCACCGCGTCCGTGAGGTGCACCCCCACGAGCACCGACGGCGTGTCGCGCAGGTAGCGGTGCAGGCCTTCGACGAGCTCGCGCTCGGACGGGTCGAACGTGGTGAGACCCCGCCGGGACAGCGCGTCGACGAGGGCGTCGCGCTCGGCCCTGGCCCGGCCGCGCAGCACCTGGGCGTCCTCGGTGAGCAGCCCGAGCCGCTCGCGCAGGTCCACGTGCTCGCCCGCGAGGTACCCCGCCGTGGGCGGCAGGTCGTGGGTCGTCACGGTCGCGAGCGCGAGCGAACGGTACGACTCCGGCTCACGGGGCGCCCCGTCGTCGTCCCGCTCGAAGAGCAGCACGGACGTACCGAGGATGCCGCGGGAGTCGAGGTAGTCGCGGACCCAGGGCTCGAAGGTGCCCAGGTCCTCGCCGATGACCATCGCTCCCGCGCGGTGCGCCTCCAGGCAGAGGATGCCGACGAGCGCCTCGTGGTCGTACTGGACGTAGGCACCGGCCGAGGCCTTCGCGCCACCCGGGATCCACCACAGGCGGAAGAGGCCGAGCACGTGGTCCACCCGGAGGGCTCCCGCGTGGCGCAGGACCGTCCGGAGCATGTCGCGGTACGGGGCGTACCCGGACTTCGCGAGGGCGACCGGGTGCCACGGCGGCTGGGACCAGTTCTGCCCCTGCTGGTTGTACATGTCTGGTGGCGCGCCCACCGTCACGCCGCGGGCGAGGACCGACGCGTTGGCCCAGGCGTCGGCGCCCTCGGGGTGTACCCCGACCGGCAGGTCCTTCAGGAGCCCGAGGCGCATGCCCGCGTCGAGCCCGGCCCGGTGGGCCGCCCGGAGCTGCTCGTCGGCCACCCACTGCAGCCAGATGTAGAACTGGACGCGCTCGGCCAGGGACCGGCGGAGCAGCGTCACGGCGTGCGAGCCGGGGTCGGCGAGCTCCGGAGGCCACTCGCGCCCGTCGAGGTGCTCGGCGATGGCGCACCACGTCGCGAAGTCGGCGAGCCCGCGCCCCTGCTCGAGGACGAACTCGTCCAGCGCGGTCTGGCGCGCGGCCGACCGCGGCGCCGTGAACACGACCTCCAGGGCCGCCTTCTTGGCCTCCCAGACCGCGTCGCGGTCGATGGGCCCAGGGTCGGTGGCGAGCTCGCGGACCGGCTCGGCCGCCCACTCCACGAGCGAGCGGTCCGCAGCGGACAGGTACGCGGTCTCCCGGATGTCCTCGACGCGGATGTACAGCGGGCTGAGGAACCGGCGAGAGACGGGCAGGTACGGCGAGGGCGTGACGGGCACCGTGGGCTCGGTGGCGTGCAGCGGGTTGATCCCGAGGAAGTCCGCCCCCGCGTTGTGGGCGGTGAGCCAGGCAAGGTCGGACAGGTCGGCGAGGTCGCCCAGCCCCCAGGAGTCGCGGGAGCGCACGGAGTAGAGCTGGACCAGGAAGCCCCACGCCTGGCGCTCGGAGAGGCCCTCTGGCAGCCCCAGGCGGTCGGGCGTGACCACGAGGGTGGTGCTCACGGCGAACGCGTCGCAACGGGCGTGCAGCGTGTGCCAGCCGAGCGGCAGGTCCGCAGGGACGGTGAACAGCGTGCGTTCCAGCGTGCGGGAGCCGATCGTCCTCGACTCGGCCTCGACGTCGGCGGCAGCCAGGTCGCGCCGCTGTCGCTCGGTGTGACCGAACGAGGGCCCCGTGGGCGTCACCCGCCAGGGAGTGGTGCTGGCAGGCAGGGACGCGTGGTCCTCCGGCTCCAGCTCGACCCAGGCATGGACCCCGGAGTCGCGCGGCACGTGGACGGGCACCTGCGTCTCGTCGCCCTGCCGCACCACCACGCAGTCGGGCAGCACAGCGCGCCAGGCGGCGTCCCGGGCGCTCTCGAGGCTCGCGGCGACCGCCTCGGACGACGTCGCCGTCACCCCCAGCGCGCCCAGCACGGCGACGAGCGTGGAGGCTCGCACCTGCCGCAGCACGCCGTCCTGGTCGGTGTACTCGGTCAGGATGCCGTGCGCTGCCGCGAGCTCGAGGAGCTCACCCGGCACGGCATCACCGGTCGTGCCCTCCGGCATGACCTGCCCTTCGGGTGCCGTCGTCTCGTCGCTCACGGGAACGATCCTGCCATCCCACCCGGGCCGGACGACGGAGGACGGCTCGCCGGTGCGCCGCGCCACGCCGCTGAGCGCGGATCGCCTCCTACTGGACCCCCGGCACCTCGGCCGGCGCCGAGCTCGCGATGATGCCCGCGCCGAGCAGCTCGTGGTGGGCGGCGAGGCGCAGCGCCCGCTCCACCTCCCACTGCTTCGCCGGACGCGTCTGCACGTGCAGGGTGAAGGTGAGCGCCGCGGCGTCGACGGCGTCCACGCCGCGCACCGAGGGGGCCTCCAGCAGGTGCTCGGCCAGCTTGGGGTCGTTCTGCACCTTGTCGGCGGCACGGCCCAGGGCGGTGCGGACCACGTCGACGTCGGCCCCGACCGGGACCTGGACCGACGCGAGCGCGCGGCTCCATTCCTGGGTGCGGTTGCCGACCCGCAGGATCTCGCCGTTGCGGACGTACCAGAGGGTGCCGTCGAAGGCCCGTACCTGGGTCAGGCGCAGGCCGAGCTCCTGCACGGTGCCGTTCACGCCGTTGCCGAGGTCGACGTTGTCGCCCACGCCGAACTGGTCCTCGATGAGCAGGAAGATGCCGGAGATGAAGTCCTTGACGAGCGACTGGGCGCCGAAGCCGAGGGCGACACCCACGACGCCTGCGGCGCCGAGCAGCGCCGCGACGTTCACCCCGAGGGTGGCAAGGATCATCAGCGCCATCAGGCTGACGATGGCGATGTCGGCCGTGGACCGCAGCACCGACCCGACGGTCCGGGCGCGCTGCGCGCGGCGCTGGATCGCCACGGGGTTCGCGAACGAGAACGCCTCGGCCACGAGCTCCTGGCCCGTGCGGCGGCGCTTGGGCCGGGCCCCGGTGGTCGTCCCGACGGGCAGGGTCCCTGTCGGCGCGTCCGTGACCGCCTGCGACCCGCCAGGCCCGTGCTGCGGCCCGCTCGTGCTGCGCGCCCGGGTGACACCCTGGGCGATCCGCTCCGTGAGGTGAGAGATGGTCCGGTTGACCAGCCCGAGGGCCAGCAGCCCGATGACCAGGATCAGGATGATGCGCAACGGCTTGTCGCCGAACCACGCCCAGAAGTCCTCGGCGCTCTCGAACAGCTGCATGGCAAAGGAGTCTGTCACGGGCGCCCACGCTACCGGCGGCTGGAGGGCGCACCGGACCGCTCTTGCGCGTCTTCACCAAACGCGCAAGAGATCCCGGTCAGGACGTCTCAGGAGGCTCGCAGCACGTCCAGCTCGGCCGCGAGGTTGTCCGCCTCCGGGCCCACGATCACCTGGACGACGCGGCCCGAGCGCACCACGCCGAACGCCCCCGACGACTTGAGCCCGGGCTCGTCGACCAGGCCCGGGTCGCTCACCTCGACGCGCAGCCTGGTGATGCACGGCTCCAGGTCGACGACGTTCGACGTGCCGCCGAGAGCTTCGAGGATCTGGTTCGCCTTCGTCATGTGCTCTCTCCAAACCGATGCTTCGTTGCAGGTCTCCCACCAGCGTATCGGTGGGCGCAAGGGGTGAGCAGCGTCGCCACGCGGGGCGGGCGACCCAGTCCCGGGCGGATGGGAAGATGTCCGGGTGACAGACAGCGCTCCATCCTTCTACGACGCGATCGGGGGCCACGAGACCTTCGTGCGGCTCGTGGACGTCTTCTACGAGGGCGTCGCGGACGATCCCGTGCTGCGTCCCATGTACCCCGAGGCAGACCTCGGTCCCGCGAAGGAGCGCCTCACGCTGTTCCTCGAGCAGTACTGGGGCGGTCCCACCACCTACTCCGAGCAGCGCGGGCATCCCCGTCTGCGCATGCGGCACGCGCCGTTCAAGGTGAACCCGGACGCCCGCGACCGGTGGCTGGCCCACATGCGGACCGCCGTGGACACGCTGGGCCTGGCCCCGGTCCACGAGTCGCAGCTCTGGGACTACCTGGAGCGCGCGGCCTTCTCCATGATCAACACCTTCGAGGACTAGGGAGCACCGGGACCGTGGACCGACCCGCCGACAACCTGACCCAGGTCCCGCGCGACGCCGACGCCCAGGCCCTCGCTCCGGCGTCGGCCCCGCCGGCGTCCGACGCGCTGGACCGCCTGCTCGAGGTGCTGGACCTGCGCCACCTGGAGGGCTGGGGCCCCCGGGGCGAGGACGACGCGTTCCGCGGCGACAGCGTGCCGGGCATCGCCCGGCGCGTGTACGGCGGGCAGGTGCTCGCCCAGGCCATCGTGTCCGCCGGCCGCACCGTGCCCGACGGACGCCAGATCCACTCCCTGCACGGCTACTTCCTCCGGGAGGGCTCGCTCGACGTGCCGATCGACTTCGCCGTGGAGCGCCTCCGCGACGGCCGGTCGTTCAGCGCCCGCCGGTCGCACGCCTTCCAGCACGGCAAGCCGATCCTGTCGATGATCGCGTCGTTCCAGGACGACCAGCCGGGCTTCGAGCACACCTCCCCGATGCCCGACGGCGTCCCGGCCCCCTCCGAGGTGCGCTCCGCCTTCGAGGAGCTCGCCGGGATCGACCACCCGGCCGCCAAGTTCTGGGCCGAGGGGTCGGCGTTCGAGCTGCGCCACGTGGGCGGCTCGCTCTACATGGGACCCGACGCCGCGCTGCGCGAGGGCCGCCCGCCGGCCGACACCCAGATGGTGTGGATGCGCGCCCGCCGGCCGATCGCCAGCGAGGACCAGCTGCTGCACCGCGCGCTCCTCGCGTTCGCGTGCGACCAGGTCATGCTGGAGCCCATCCTCCGCACCGCGGGCAAGTCGTGGATGGACGTGGGCGGCACCGTGCCCATGGCCAGCCTCGACCACGCGATGTGGTGGCACCGAGACGTGCGCGTCGACGAGTGGCTGCTGTACGTGCAGGGCGCGGCGTCGGCCCAGGGCGGCCGCGCGCTCGGCCACGCCCGCGTGTACCAGGAGGACGGCACGCTGGTGGCGTCGATCGCCCAGGAGGGCATGATCCGGCTGCCGCTGGACTGAGGGCCCCGGTCCGGGCCTCGAGCCTGGTCGCTCGCGAGGCCCGGGTCAGCGTCGACGGAACTTCACGGGCTCCTCGACGATGCCCTCCCACGCCGCACGCTCCTCGGCCGAGATGCGCCGCGGCTTCCCCGTCACGGCGTCCACCAGGACGATGGTCGTCACGGCGCGCACGTAGGGCTCCTCCCCCGTGCTCAGGGCGACGCGCTCGAAGCGGTGGGCGCCGTCGTGCAGCTCGTAGCAGACGTCGAGGCTGGCGCCGCCGATCTTGCCGATCCACAGCTCGACCCGCACCGGGGTGCGCGTGTACGCGAGCGGCCGGAGGTACTCGATCTCCTGGTGTGCCACGAACGTGTGGCTCGGCGCGCCGGGGCCGGTCTCGATCACGGCGGTAGGCCACGGCTCCTCCGCGTCGTCGTGCTTCCAGAAGGCGGTGATGCGCGCCTCCTGCAGCAGGCCGAACATCTCGACGTTGTTGACGTGCTGGTACGCGTCGAGGTCGGACCAGCGGAGGGACACAGGGATGTGCAGACGCATGCACTCATCCTCGCCCACGTGACCGGGCGAACTTAAACGTTCAGGCAGGGGCGACCGGCTCACCCCCTTGTGCTACGTTCCGCGACTGGTTCATCCGGTTCCGGACGTCAGGAGAAGCAATGCACCGCATCGTCGCGGGTGGGGTTCTGATCACGCTGGCCCTGTCGGGGTGCTCGCTGGTGGGCACGTCGGAGGGGAGCGCGCCCGGGACGTCCGCCACCGCCTCCGCTGCGGCCCTGACCAAGGAGGAGGCCGCCCAGCGGTTCACCGAGATGGTCCAGCCGTACAACGAGGTGCTCGAGGCGCTGGAGACAGCCGTCAACGAGGGCCGATCGCTGGAGGAGCAGGCCGGCCTCGCGGGCGCCACCGCCGGTGCGCTGCGCGCCGAGATCGAGGGCCTGCGCGCCACGACGTGGCCCGAGGACGTGCAGCCGCAG
The DNA here is from genome assembly GCF_057158775.1 of Antribacter sp. NEAU-D49. Taxonomy (NCBI): domain Bacteria; kingdom Bacillati; phylum Actinomycetota; class Actinomycetes; order Micrococcales; family Promicromonosporaceae; genus Antribacter; species Antribacter sp. NEAU-D49. Next base: position 49,093 of record NZ_JBXTSN010000015.1, read on the forward strand.
GTCGACGCGCTCGTCGCCGCGGCGGAGCAGGCCGTGCCCGCCTGGGAGCAGGCCGCCGCTGCCGCCACCCCGGAGGACCTGAGCGCCGCCGTGCGGTCGGCTGCGGCGCTGGGCGGCGAGGAGGCGAACGCCGTCCGCGGCGCGCTCGGTCTCGAGCCCTACACAGAGTCGACCTCCTGACGCGACCGCGACCGCGATCAGGCGATCAGGCCCCGTTCTGGCCACTTTTCCGGGCCTGATCGCCTGGTCGTGACGCGCGCGGCGTCGCGCTACGACGCCGCTGTCGCCGCCGCCGTGCGGCAGCGGCCCAGCGCGGCGAGCTCCTCACCGACGGGCTGCCGCACGAGCCGGTCCGCCACGTCGGCCACCGACTCGCGCAGCCGCCTGCGGGCGGCGGCCGCGCGCCGGCGCGCCCCGACAGCGGCGGCCACCCGGCTCACGAGGGCGACCAGGATCCCGAGGAGCACCCCGCCGAGCACCATGAGCGTGGGCCAGGGAATGCGGAACGGGTCCACGCCCGCACCGTCGCCGTCGCCCGGTGACGCCCCGGGGAACACCACGTCCTCGCCGGTGGTCCACAACGGCACCGTCCAGACGGGCGTGGGCGGGGCCGGGAGCTGCAGGTACGCGAACCCGAACAGGACCGCCAGCCACACGAGGCCCGCGACGACCACCGCCAGCAGGAACCACTGCAGCGCGTTGACTGCCCGCCACCAGAGCGGGCGGCGGGCGGAGGCCAGCCGGGTGGTCGCCACGGCCTGGTCCAGGGCGTCCGGCAGGTCGTCGATCGCCGACTGGGCACGCTCGCGGGCGGCGAGCACCCACGTGTCGGCGACGCCGTCGGTCACGTCCTGGACGTAGCGCCGCACGGCTGACGACGCCGTCGAGCGCACCGCCGGCCTCGCCGACGGCAGGGACGTCCGCACCAGGTCCGGCCGGTCGGCGGGGGCCCTCCGGCCGCGGTCGCCCGTCCGCAGGCCCAGCCGTCGCAGCGGATCGCGCCGCAGCTGACCGATCCATCGCGTCACCGGCCAGCCGGTCGCCGCGTGCGCGTCACGGCGGGCCGACGCGCGGACCGCCTCCACGACCGTCGCCACCCCGGCGGCGTCCTCCAGGGCCACGAGCAGGGCCGTGCGGGCCCGCTCCCCGGCCCGCGCCGGCGGCGGCGGGCCGCACGCCGACACGACCCGCGCCGCCACCGCCCGCTCGTCGGCCGCGAGCCGCGCCGTCGCGGCCTCCCGCCGGGCCGCCGCATCGGCCAGCAGGCCGCGCAGCTCCTCGATCCCCTGACCCGTCTTCGCCGACACCGCCAGCACCCGCGCTCCGGACAGCCCGTCGTCGGCGACGAGCCTCCGCAGGTCCGCGAGCATCGCCTGCAGCTCCGCGGCGGAGAGCCGGTCCACCTGGTTCAGCGCCACGACCACCACGTCGCTCCGCCCGGCCAGCGGGCGCAGGAACCCCTCGTGCAGGGCGGCGTCCGCGTACTTCTGCGGGTCGACCACCCACACGAGCAGATCCGCGCGCTCCACCAGCCGCTCGGCGCGCACCCGGTGGTCCGTCACGACGGAGTCGTGGTCGGGCAGGTCCAGCAGGACGAGCCCGCTCACGTCGCCCGCCGGGGTCCGACGGCGGAACAGCCCGCGCAGCCCCCGGTGCTCCCGGTGCTCACCGCCGTGCTCGCCGGGCCCCACCTGCTCGCCGAGAGAGTGACTTCGTCCGACGAGCTCACTGTCTCGCGGGCCGGGACCCGCCGGGACAGTGAGCTCGTCGGACGAGGTCACTGTCTCGGGGTGGTCCTCCACCTCGCCCGCCGCCATGAGGTGACGGCGCGGCACCTCCAGCCAGTCGAGCAGCGGGTCCGCCCCGTCACCCCAGACGGCGGCGAGGGCGTGCGACGTCGTCGGACGCCGGACGCCCGGCACCGCCACCTCGCGGCCGACGACCGCGTTGAACACGGACGACTTGCCGGAACCCGTTGCCCCGGCGAGCGCCACGACCGTGTGCTCCGCCGACAGCCCGCCGCGCTCGCGGGCCCGGGTCACGACCGCGCGCACCTCCCCCAGCAGCCCCGGGTCGAGGCGGCCCTCGCCCTCGTCGGCGGCGGTCTCCAGGGCGGAGGTGCGCTCACCGAGGTCGAGCCGGCTCACTGCTCGCCCTCCGGGCGGTCGGCCGCCGGACGGTCACCCTCCGGCGCGCCAGCCGGCGGCGCGACAACCCGCGGCGCGCCAGCCCGCTCCGGCGCGGGCTCGTCGCCCAGACCGAACAGCCGCTTCCAGAACCCCGGCCGGCGCTCGGCCGCAGCCTCGACGGCGACCCCGCCGTCCCCGGAGCCGCGCGGCGACCCCGCCGGCCCGCCGGGCCCCGCCCCGCGCAGGGGGTGGACCGGTGCACCCGCGAGCACCGGGACGTCGTCGGCCACGGGCGCCCGCGACGCGCGCTCGAGCTCCGCCGCCGCCTCGACCTCACGGGCCGCGGCCCGCAGGCCGGAGCCGCCCGCCGCATCGGTGCCCAGGGCGTCCAGCTGCGCCGTGAACCGGGCGGCCTGGCCGTCCATCACCGCCTGCACGCGCGCGCGGAGGCGCTCGCGGGCCTGGACGGCGAGACGGCGCACGGCGTCCTCGCCGAACACCGCCTCGAGCAGCCGCTGGGCCAGAACGGCCGTGCCGCCCGCGATACCCACCTCGACGCCCGTGAGCCCGCCCGTGGAGGCGAACACGAAGACCATGAGCGCCACGCCCAGGCCATTCATGCCGAACGACAGCGCCCGCGCCGTGCCCCGCTTGGCGGCCCCCTGCTCGCTGACGAGCTGGAGGATGTCGCCCTGCCAGCCGCGGATCTGCTCGCCCACCTCGGCACGCAGCGACGCGGGCACGCGCGAGAGCCCGAGCCCTTCGAGCAGCGGCGCCCCGGCCGCGTCGCCGCGCCACGCCTGGAAGGAGCGCTCGGCGGCCTCCTCGGCGGCGTCGAGCACCACGGACTCCAGGCCGTGGGCGATCGCCTGCTCCACCTGCGGCACCTGCCGGGGCTTGCCCCGGAAGAAGGCGCTCATCGCGTCGCGGAACCGTCCGATCCCCTCCTCGACGGCCCGGTAGAACTCGCCGGTGCCCACGAAGTCCTGCCACCGGGCCAGCACCTCGCCGCGCAGGAGCGCGCCGTCCGACGTCGCGGCCTGGACGTGCGACACCGCGTCCGCGTAGGCGCGCTCCACCACGAGGCGCAGGCGGGCGTCGGCGGCCTCCTGGGCGTCGGCGGCGTCGGCCAGGTGCTCGGACCGGCGCACGAGGTCGTGCACCACGCCGTCGCGCGTGGCCACGATGACCCGTTCGCGCGCGCCCGCGTCGCCGCCCAGCCCGGTGAGCCACCGGGAGATCTCAGCCACCGCGGTCTCCGGCAGGAAGCCGCCGGTGAGTTCCGCCTCGGGCACCACGAACAGCGGCGCCTCGCCGAGCCCGTGCTCCGCCATCATGCCGCGCAGGTCGTCGGCGGTGGCCTCCGCGCCGGGGTCCACCCGGTCGAGCACCATCGCCACCTGCGCCGTGCGCGCCGACGCCTGCTTGAGGAGGTCCCACGGCACCGCGTCCGCGTAGCGGGCCGCGGTGGTGACGAACAGCCACAGGTCGGCCGCGCCGAGCAGCTGCGCGGCCAGCTCGCGGTTCGCCGTCTCGACGGAGTCGATGTCCGGGGCGTCCAGCAGCGCCAGCCCCCGCGGCAGCGCTTCGCTCGCCGTGAGGCGCAGGGTCCGGGTGGGCGGCAGATCGCCCCCCGTGCGGCCCGACGACGGCGCGGCTCCCCCGGGCGCCGTCGCCGGGGGCGCGCTCGCCGTGCCCGGGGAGCCCGAGGTGCGCGCCAGGCCCGGGAGCACGCGGTCGGTCGAGAACCACCGCTCGTCCAGCGGGTGGTGCACCAGCACGGGGGCCCGCGTGGTGGGCCGCAGCACGCCCGGCAGGCTGACACGCTCACCCAGCACCGAGTTCACGAGAGTGGACTTGCCTGCGCCGGTGGAACCGCCGACCACGACGAGCAGCGGCGCGCGCCGGGACCGCAGCCGCGGAAGGAGGTAGTCGTCGAGCTGGTCGAGGGAGCGCGCCTGGTCCGCGCGCGCGCCGTCGGCGCCGGTGGACTCCAGGGGCAGGCGCAGCGCCGCCAGCCGGGCGCGCAGCAGCTCGAGCGCGTCCACGAGAGCGTCGCCCCCGTCGACGTGCGCGGGCGGCGGGGGCGGCGGGACGTCGTCGGGCCTCGCGGTCATGCGGCTCAGTCTGCCGCAGGCGACGGGTCGCCGCCCGGGTGACCTCCCACGATGGTGCCCCAGGCACCATGCCGAGCCCTGACGATCAGTGCCCCAGCCGGCGCCGGAGCCACTCGATCACCACGTGCGCCTGCTCCCGCTGCAGCGACCGCAGGAAGGGGATGGTGGGCGGTGGCGGCTCCAGCGAGTCGCGGACGAGGTAGCCCGCGAGCGCAGCGAGGTAGGCGTTGACGGCGTCGTCGTCGGTGCCCGGCGGCAGCGGGTGGAGCGTCAGCAGCGCGTCCGGCGGCGGGCCGCCCTCGGCGTGCACGAAGCGCAGCAGGGTCACGAGGTCGACGAACGGCGCCCCCGTGCCGGCGCGGATCCAGTCCACCGCCATGCCCTCCGTGCCGGGGAGGGACGGGAGGAGGACCGTCGGGCGGCGGAGCGTCCCGTGCACCAGCCTGGTCCCCTGCATCGCCTCCGACGCCCCCGTCGCGAGGTCCGCCAGGTAGTCCATCCGCCCCGTCAGCCAGGTGGTGTACTCCGAGAGGCCGGGCGGCATCCGGTCCAGGAGGTCGACCCAGGAGTCGGGCGGCATCAGCGTCGCGACCGGGGGCAGCTCCGGGCCGCCCGGCGACTCGATGTCGGCCGCAGCACGCGCGACCCGCACCGCCCCGGCGATGTCCTCGAGGTCCCACGGCTCGCGCGCCATCCGGACCGGGCGCATCCCGTACCCGATGATGACCCAGGGGCCGTACGGGCCGAAGTCCTCGTCGACCACCCACCGGAAGTCCGGCGCGGGCGTCCCCTCGGGGAGCACCTGCGCCACCGCCGCCTCCCGCCGGTACATCTGCTGGGTCAGCGGGTCCTCGCCGCTGGCGGCCTTGATGAACAGCTGGCCGTCGAGCGTCTGCACCTGGAGGGCATAGCCGGCCATCATGCCGGACTCGCGGTTGCTCCAGGCCGTCACCCGGCCACCGAGCCGCTCCGCGATCCGCGCGCGCACAGCGAGCGGCATGTCCAGCCAACCGGGCCGTGGCTGTGCGTTCATGCCGGGCATGATGGCGGATCCGCGACGTGCGGGGCAAACCGCCTCAGTCCGGGCGCGGCCGGATCAGCCGAGGATTCTCGGCGGGCTCGACCACCAGGTCAGCCCGCGCGGAGCACCGCTGTGCCGGGGCCGGGCAGGGTCACCGTCCCGCCTTCCGGGTCGTAGCGCACCGCCTCCCAGGCGAGCAGCGTCTCGGGCTCGGACGCACCGGCCGGCAGGTCCAGCGGCACCGCGGCGCCGTCGGACAGCGCCACGACCACGTGCACGGCCCGCGCGCCACCGCGCGTCATGACCACCCACCCGTCGCCTGTCCGTACCGTGGTGGCCCGCCGGTCGCCCGAGGCCACCTCCGCCGCAGAGCGCCGCAGCCCCACCAGGTTCCGGTAGAAGCCCAGGAGCCGGGCGTGCTCGGGGGCCTCACGCTCGGACCAGTCCAGGCGCGACGCGGCGAACGTCTCCTCCGACTGCGGGTCCGGAACCTCGACCTCGTGGCCGTACAGCTCCGCCCACCCGTGCGTACCGAACTCCTCCGCCCGTCCGGCGCGCACCGCCTCCGCCAGCTCCGGCTCCTCGTGGTCGGTGAAGTAGCAGAACGGCGTCGTGGCGCCCCACTCCTCCCCCATGAACAGCATCGGCGTGCCCGGGCCCAGCAGCACCAGGGCGGCGCTCGCGGCGAGCAGGCCGCCCGGCAGCACGCGCGACGGCCGGTCGCCGAGCGCACGGTTGCCCACCTGGTCGTGGTCCTGCGAGAAGACCACGAAGCGGTGCCCGTCCACGTCCTCGGGGACCGGCGCGCCCCAGGGCCGGCCGCGGAAGGTGGACAGGCCGCCGTCGTGCACGAAGACCTCCGTCACCGCCTTGGCCAGCGTCTCCGGGGCGCCGAAGTCCACGTAGTAGCCCTGCCTCTCCCGCGTGAGGAGAGCGTGCAGGGCGTGGTGCAGGTCGTCGTCCCACTGGGCCGTCATGCCCAGGCCGGGGCGGCCGTCGAAGGTCTCGTCCGTGGGCGTGACCATCCGCGCGTCGTTGAGGTCCGACTCCGCCACCAGCGACAGCGGGCGGCCCACGTCCCGCTCGAGCGTGGCCACGGCGTCGGCCAGCTCGGCGAGCACGTGCCGCTCCGAGTCGTCGACGAGCGCGTGGACGGCGTCGAGCCGGAGCGCGTCCACGTGGAAGTCCCGCAGCCAGCGCAGCGCGTTGCCGACCACGAAGGCCCGCACCTCCGCGGAGCCCTCGTCGTCGAGGTTCACCGCCGCGCCCCACGGGGTGCGGTGCTTCTCCGTGAAGTACGGGCCGAACTCGCCCAGGTAGTTCCCCGACGGCCCCAGGTGGTTGTAGACCACGTCGAGGCACACGCCGAGCCCCCGGGCATGGGCGGCGTCGACGAACCGCTGCAGCGCCGCCGGCCCGCCGTACGGCTCGTGCACCGCCCACAGCGCGACGCCGTCGTACCCCCAGCCGTGCCGGCCCGGGAACGCGGCGACCGGCATGAGCTCCACGAGGTCCACGCCGAGGTCGACGAGGTGGTCCAGGCGGGCCACGGCCGCGTCGAGGGTGCCTTCGGGCGTGAACGTGCCGACGTGCAGCTCGTACACCACGGCGCCGAGCACGGACCTGCCCGACCAGGCCGAGTCGCTCCAGCGGTGTGCCGAAGCGTCGAACGTGCGGGACGGGCCGTGCACGCCGCCGGGCTGCCAGGGGCTGCGCGGGTCGGGCCGCGCTGGGCCGCCGTCGAGCGAGAACGCGTAGTCCGTCCCGGGCGTCAGCGGGTCGGGGCTGCGCCACCAGCCGCCGGTCTCGGCGGTCATCGGAGCCCGGGCGGCGTGGGAGCCGGGGCCGCCACCCGTCGGCAGCACCAGGTCCACGGCCCTGGCCGACGGCGCCCACACGCGCACGTGCTCAGCCATCGGCCGGCTCCGCCACCAGGAGCGCGACCGGCCAGGAGCCCAGCAGGTCGCCCAGGACCACGGCACCGCCGTCGTGCAGCCCCGGGGCGAGCCGCCCGCGCCAGCGGCCCTCGGGCAGCACGACCGTCGCGTCGGCGGCGACGCGGCCGGAGGCGCCGCCGTCGGAGGCGCCGCCGTCGGACAACCGCGTGGCGACCACGACCACCCGCGGCGCCCCCGCCTCCGTGCGCGCGAACGCCACGGCCCGCCCGGTCGTGACCGGGAGGGGCGCGTACCCGGCGTCGGGCCCGACGAACGCGCCGGGCACCTCCCGCCGCACCCGCAGGGCCGCCGCCGTCACGACGAGCTTCTCCTCGGCCAGGTCGGCGGGCGCCCGGCCCGCGTCGAGCGCGGCGAGCGTCCGGGCCAGCCCGGCGAGGTCCACGGGCCGCCGGTTGTCCGGGTCCACGAGCGACGTGCCGGTCACCTCCGTGCCCTGGTAGACGTCGGCCACGCCCGGGACCGTGAGCTGCAGCAGCTTGGTGGCGAGCACCGAGCGGCGCACCGTGGGCGTGACGCGCTCCACCCAGGCGGTGAGCTCGTCGCGCACCACGGGGTGCTCGAGCAGGGTGGTGGCGTAGCCGGTCATGCCCTCCTCGCGCGCGGTGTCGGGCGCCGTCCAGGTGGTCCAGGCCTTCTGCTCCCGTGCGGCCTTGACCAGGTAGGCCGTGAGGCGGCCGGCCTCGACGGGGCCGGCCGGGGTCCAGGTCCCGGCGAGCGTCTGCCACAACAGGTTCTCGGTGCGACCGTCGAGGTCGGCGGGCCGCTCCTCGGCTGTCGCCGCGCGCAGCCGGTGGACGAGCGCCGTCCAGGCGTCCGCGTGCGCCGCCAGCACACCGATCCGCGAGCGCACGTCCTCACCGCGCTTGGTGTCGTGGGTGGAGCCCGCCGTCAGGGTCGCCGGCCACGACGTCACGGTCTTCTGCGCGAACGCGTGCAGCTCGTCCGGTCCCACGCCGAAGCGCTGCGGCGCACCGCCCACCTCGCACAGGCTGACGAGGTGGGTCCAGCGGTAGTACGCCGTGTCCTCGACCCCCTTGGCCATGACCGCCCCGCACACCTGCGGGAAACGGACCACGAGCTCGGCCCGCCGCTCTTCGCCCTGCCGCCCCGCGCTGCCCACCTCGCGCCCGAGCAGCAGGTCGACCACGACGTCGAGCGTGTCGTGCCGGTCGGGGTCGAGGCGGGCGCGGGCCGCGTCGGCCGCCTCCGCCAGGACGCGCTCGGCCGCCGGTGGCGCGGGCTCGCCCGGCACCACGTACGCGCGGTAGCGCGGGAAGGCGACCAGCAGCTCCACCACGCACTCCTGGAGCGACCGGTACGTGTGGTCGCGGAGCCGCACGTCGTCGTGGCAGATCTCCGTGAGCAGGGAGGTGAGCCGGTGCACCTCGGCCTGAAGGGACGTCTCGACGATCTGCCGCTTGGCCTGCTCCACCACGGTCGGCAGGTCCGTGTGCTCCCCCGTGGTCGCCGCCATGAGCGCGGCGAGCGGGGCGGCGCCGTCGGGGTCCACCTGGAGCGCGTGCAGCCGCCAGGCGGTGTCGTAGCCGGTGGTGCCGGCGACCGGCCAGTCGTCCGGGAGGTCCTCGTCGCCCTCCAGGATCTTCTCGGCCACCACCCACGCACCGCCCGTCGCGTCGCGCAGCCGCCGGAGGTAGCCCCGCGGGTCGGCGAGACCGTCCGGGTGGTCGATCCGGAACCCGTCGATCACCCCGTTGTGGAACAGGTCGAGCAGCAGCGCGTGGGTCGCGTCGAACACGTCCGGGTCCTCCACCCGGATGGCCGCGAGGGTGCCCACGTCGAAGAACCGGCGGTAGTTCAGCTCCTCGTCGGCCACGCGCCAGTACGCGAGCCGGTAGTGCTGGCGGCCCACGAGCTCGGCGAGCGGCAGGTGCTCCGTCTCGGGCCGCACCGGGAAGACGTGGTCGTGGTACCGGAGCACCGCCTGCTCCCCCGCCTCGGGCTCGGTGGGGATGACCGCGCGGTCCAGCACGAGCTCGCCCGCGGCGAGGACCGTGCCGATGCGCGACCCGAGCACCGGCATGAGCAGGCCCTCCGGGTCGTCGGGGTCCACGTCGAACCACCGGGCGAACGGCGACGCCGGGCCATGACGCAGCACCGACCACAGCGCCCGGTTGTGCCAGGCCGGGGTCGGGACGGCCATGTGGTTGGGCACCACGTCGACCACCACGCCCATCCCGCGCCCGTGGGCGGTGGCCGCGAGCGCCTCGAGGCCCCCGCGGCCGCCCAGCTCCTCGCTGATCCGCGTGTGGTCCACCACGTCGTACCCGTGCGTGGAGCCCGGTGCGCCCTGCAGCACGGGCGAGAGGTAGAGGTCCGTGACGCCGAGCGTCTCCAGGTACGGCAGCGCCTTCTCGACGTCCGCGAACCCGAGGTCGGGTCCGAGCTGGAGCCGGTAGGTGCTCACCGGGGTGCGGCGGCCGGGGCCAGGCAGGTGCGGGTGCATGGCCCCCAGGCTCACACGGTCCCGGCGACCCCGCAGGACACGGCGCTGTCCCACGCCCCGCCTCACCGGCCGAGCCGCCGGCGCAGCCACGGGATGGCCGTCTCCGCCTGCACCCGCTGGAACGCGCGCAGGTGCGGGATGCCCGGCGGCGGTGGCTGGAGAGAGCCGCGGACGAAGTACGCCGCGAGGACCGCGACCCAGCAGGTCAGCGCCTCCGGCTCGGTCCCCGGGGGCAGGGGGTGCCGGGCCAGCACCTCCTCGGGCAGCGGGCCGCCCTCCGCCCGCACGGCCGGGAGCATGCCCGTCTGGTCCAGGAAGGCGGCGCCGCGTACGGCGTAGGGCCAGTCCACCGCCACGCTGCCCGACGCCGGTCCCGCGGCCGGGTGCACCGCCGCGCCTCCCCGCGGACTCGGGTGGGCGGGGATCCCGAGCAGGACGGCGTTGTCGCCCCGGAGGTCGCCGTGGACCAGGTGCGGGCCGCTGAATGCCTCGGCCTGCCGGGCGGGTGCCGCCAGGTCGGCGATCCGGTCGAGGTTCGCCGCGAACCACGGGTCGAAGGTGGCGAGACCTGCCGGTCGCTCGTCGGCGAGGAGTGCGACGTCCGCCCAGGCTGCGGGGAACTCCGGGATGGCGCCGCCCGCGGAGACCCTGTGCTCCGCGATGCGGTGGGCCAGTCGCTGCACCTCGGCGAGGTCGTCGGCGTCCCACGGCTCGGTCCGGGGCGGGCGACCCTCGACCGCGTCGAACGCGAGGGCGACCCAGGCGGTGTCGCCCCCTTCGCTGTGGGTCACCTCGCTGTGGGTATGGATGTGGCGTGAATTCGCGGCCGGATTGTCGCCACAGCCATACCCGCAACGGTGCTGGGGGGCGGAGCCCGGGACCTCCAGGTGCCAGCGGAGCCGCGGCGCCGGGACGCCGTCGGGCAGCGAGGCCGCCCGCTCGGCCTCGTCGCGGTAGAGCCGGGTCGCCACCTCGTGCGACGTGGCGACCGCCTTGACGAAGACGGGCCCGTCGGCGGTGCGCAGCGTCGAGGCGAGGCCCGGGGAGTAGCCGCCGTCGTGGCTGGTCCAGCCGGTCACCCGGGAGCCGAGCCGCGCCTCGACGGCCGTCCGGACGTGTTCGGGCAGGTCGGACCAGGTAGGACGCACACGGGTCATGGCCTGCATGCTGGCACACGCCTCCTCGCTGTGGGTACGCGAATGGTCGCCCTCCGGTGCCGGAGGGCGACCATTCGCGTACCCGGAGCGGGACGCCGGAGCGGGAGGGTCAGTCGCGCGTGAGCTTGCGGTACGTCACGCGGTGCGGGCGGGCCGCGTCGGCGCCGAGCCGCTCGATCTTGTTCTCCTCGTACGAGGCGAAGTTGCCCTCGAACCAGTACCAGTTCGCCGGGTTCTCCTCGGTGCCCTCGTACGCGAGGATGTGCGTGGCGACGCGGTCGAGGAACCACCGGTCGTGGGAGACCACCACGGCGCAGCCGGGGAACTCGAGCAGCGCGTTCTCCAGGGAGCCCAGGGTCTCCACGTCGAGGTCATTGGTGGGCTCGTCGAGGAGCAGCAGGTTGCCGCCCTGCTTGAGCGTCAGCGCCAGGTTCAGGCGGTTGCGCTCACCACCGGACAGCACCCCGGCCGGCTTCTGCTGGTCGGGACCCTTGAAACCGAAGGACGCGACGTACGCGCGCGACGGGATCTCGACGTTGCCCACCTTGATGAAGTCGAGCCCGTCGGACACGACCTCCCACAGCGTCTTCTTGGGGTCGATGCCGCCACGCGACTGGTCGACGTACGAGATCGACACCGTCTCGCCGACCTTCAGCTCGCCGCCGTCGAGCGGCTCGAGGCCGACGATCGTCTTGAAGAGCGTGGTCTTGCCGACGCCGTTGGGGCCGATGACGCCCACGATGCCGTTGCGCGGCAGCGTGAACGTGAGCCCGTCGATGAGCTGGCGGTCGCCGAAGCCCTTCTGCAGGTTCTTGGCCTCCAGCACCAGCGAGCCCAGACGCGGGCCGGCCGGGATCTGGATCTCCTCGAAGTCGAGCTTGCGCGTGCGCTCCGCCTCGGCGGCCATCTCCTCGTAGCGAGCGAGACGTGCCTTCGACTTCACCTGGCGGCCCTTGGCGTTGGACCGCACCCACTCGAGCTCCTCCTTGAGGCGCTTCGCGAGCTTGGCGTCCTTCTTGCCCTGGACCTGGAGACGCTCGCCCTTCTTCTCGAGGTAGGTCGAGTAGTTGCCCTCGTACGGGTACAGGCGGCCACGGTCGACCTCGCAGATCCACTCCGCGACGTGGTCGAGGAAGTACCGGTCGTGGGTGACGGCCAGGATGGCGCCGGCGTACGACGACAGGTGCTGCTCCAGCCAGAGCACCGACTCGGCGTCCAGGTGGTTGGTGGGCTCGTCGAGGAGCAGCAGGTCGGGCTTCTGCAGCAGGAGCTTGCACAGCGCGACCCGGCGGCGCTCACCACCGGAGAGGACGCTCACGTCGGCGTCCGGCGGCGGGCAGCGGAGCGCGTCCATGGCCTGCTCGAGCTGGGTGTCGAGGTCCCAGGCGTCGGCCGCGTCGATGGCCTCCTGGAGGGTGCCCATCTCCGCGAGGAGCGTGTCGAAGTCGGCGTCCGGCTCGGCCATCAGCGCCGAGATCTCGTTGAAGCGGTCGAGCTTGCCCTTGATCTCCGCGACGCCTTCCTCGACGTTGCCGAGGACGGTCTTCTCCTCGTTCAGCGGCGGCTCCTGCAGCAGGATGCCCACCGAGTAGCCCGGGGACAGGCGGGCCTCGCCGTTCGACGGCTGGTCCAGGCCCGCCATGATCTTCAGGATCGTCGACTTGCCGGCGCCGTTGGGGCCGACGACGCCGATCTTGGCGCCGGGCAAGAAGTTGAGCGACACGTCGTCGAGGATGACCTTGTCGCCGTGCGCCTTGCGCGCCTTGTACATGGAGTAGATGAACTCAGCCACTGCCTGTGATCCACCGTTCACTGGGGAGGAGGTCGGTATCGCCCGCCGCGCCCGCGGCACGGATTCCGTGCACCGCGGTCACGAGTGACGCGGTGCCGGCGGCCGCCGCGGCGCGGCGGGCGTCGTCGGTCCCCCAGCCTACGCGGTCCGCCGCCCGGCGCGCCCTGCGCGACCGGTCACGTCGCCCTCGACGCTGTCGTCCTCGTCACCGCCGGTGGCGTCAGCGGCGTCGGGCAGGTCTCCACCGACCTCGCCCGCGTCCTCCCCGAGGTCGGCGGGCTCGCCCGCGCCGTCCACCCGCCACGGGTCCGCCGAGCCGTCCTGCCCCTCGGTGAGCCCGCTGCCTGCCGGGCCCCCGACCACGGTGACCTGGACGCCGCGGGCGGCCGCGCCGTCGTCGGGCAGCGCGCCGTCCGGGGCCGGGGCCTGCGTGGTGACGATGCGCGTGAAGCGCGCCGTGCCACGCGTGACGTCGGGGCCGACGGACGAGGCCAGCACCACGAGGGTGGTGCGCTGCTGGTTGTCGGGGCCCTCCCACTGCTCGACCGCGAGGCGCCCGTGCACCAGGACCGGGTCACCCTTGTCGATGGACCCGGCCACGTTGCGGCCGGCCTCCCGCCACGCCTTGACCGTGAACCAGATGGTCGGGCCGTCGGCCCACTCCCCCGTGGCGCGGTTGATCACGCGCCGCGTGCTCCCGACACGGAACGAGGTCCACTCGGCCCCCGTGGCCGCCGACCGGTACACGACCGGCCTGGTGCCGACATAGCCGGTCACGGTCACCATCACGTCGCTCATCTGTACCCCCTGGGTCCGGGCCCGCGCTTCCCGCCGGCCGTCCGGTCCCAGCCTCAGGGACGGAGCACGCGCTCCGCAGGGAGGGAGACGGTGCCTGGGGACGGAACTGCCAGATGGGCCCCTGTGGTCGGCCTCGGAGCCAGCTCCAGCGGTGCGGAGGGGCTGTCGTCGCGTGCGGCCTGTGCCAGCTCACGCACCTGGCGGTGCTCGTCGAGCAGGCGCTGCGTCGGTTCGCCGAGCGTCTTGGCGAGCACGCGCGCCACCGCCGCGTGACCGGTCGCCAGGACCGCCTGCTCGCGGCGCCGCGCCAGGGTGCGGCGCACCTGCAGCCGCACCACGAACAGCACGAGCGCGGCCACCGCCGCCACGACGGCGACGACCCCGAGGACCGTCGTCAGCGCGTCGTCGACCAGCAGGACCCCGGTGGCCGCGAGCACCGTCAGCACCCCGAAGAGCACGGCGAGCCCCGCCACCACGATCGCGAGCCGCTTGGTGACCGGGGCCGACGCCGGACCACGCGTGTCGAGCGCGACCCCCCGCAGGGCCGCGGCGACGTGCCCGCCGATCGTCTCGGCGCTCGCGACGGACTCCGCGAGCGACCGCTGCCACCCGGGCTTCAGGGCCTCGCCCGCGGCGGTGAGCCACCGGGACCGCGACAAGGCGATCGCGTCGGGGTCCGGGCTCGGGAACTCCGGGCGGCCGTAGCCGTTCCGCACGGCGGCCCCCACCTGCCGTGCCACCGCGTCGAGCCCGGCGGCCTCCGCGAGGGCGTCCACCTCACGCTCGACCGCCGCGTCCGTGTGCCAGGGCACCTCGGCAGGCGTCTCGCCGAGCAGCAGCCGCGCCGCCGCGTCGATCTCGCCCGCCGCCCGCCCGGCCGCCACCGACCGGCGCGCCACGACACGCTCGAGGAGCTCGCGCAGGTCGTCCAGGCCCGCGCCCGTCCGCGCGGACACCGGCAGGACGGGCACGCCCTCGAGCCCGTCGTCGCGCAGCAGACGGTGCACGTCGCCCAGGAGGGTCTCGCGCTGGCCCGTCGGGACGGTGTCGACCTGGTTGAGCGCCACGACCATCGAGGCCTCGAGGCCCACGGAGTCACGCAGGTAGCCGGAGTGCAGCGCGTCGTCGGCATACTTCTGCGGGTCCACCACCCAGACGAGCAGGTCGACCAGCGGAAGCACCCGGTCCACGATCTCGCGGTGCCCCGGCGCCACCGAGTCGTGGTCGGGGAGGTCCAGGAGCACGAGTCCCGCCAGCGACTCCTCGCCCACGGCGTCGAGCTCGCCCGCCCGGGTGATCCGCCGCTCGCGCTCCACGCCGAGCCAGTCGAGGAGCTCCGTCGCCCCGTCGCTCCACGCGCAGGCGGTGACCTTCGCTGTGGTGGGCCGCTTGACCCCCACGTCGGCGAAGGTCAGCCGGGAGATCTTGTTGAACAGGCTCGACTTGCCGGACCCGGTGCCGCCCGCGAGCGCCACCACCGTGTGGTCCACGCCGAGCACCAGGCGCTCACGCACGCTCGCGACCGCCGTCGCCACCCGTCCGAACACGCCGTCGTCGAGGCGGGAGCCCGCGATCTGCAGGGCTCTGGCCAGGTCCTCGGTGCGTGCGCGAAGGATGGCGTCCTGGCTGGTCATGTCAGCCTCCTCAGCTCGGCGAGCCGAACACGCAGCGGTGCGGCCGCGTCGTCGGCGAGGGCGGGGACCTCAAGGGCACTCTGGACAGAACGGGCCTCTTCCGCAACCGCAGCGGCGGCTCTGTCGGCCAGATCACCCCGCAGAGCAGCCACCGCGTCGGCCGCGGTGTCGCCCAGCACACGGTCCAGGAGGCGCTCGGCGTCCGCGTTGCCCACCGCGGCGGCGAGCAGCAGCGCGGCCAGCCCGGACTCTCCGAACGCCTTGCGCGCGCCCTCGGCCCGGGGAGCCGCGTCCAGGTCGGGGACCTGGTGGACGTAGCCGTTCGAGTGCTCGTCGCCCGCGACGTCGTTCGCCGCTCCCGGGGCGGGCGGAGCGCCCAGGGCTGCCGCGACGTCGTCAGCGAGCCGGGACCACTCGCCCACCGAACCCTTGGCCCAGACCTCGCGCCGTGCGCCGCGCTCCCTGCCGGGCGGCACCACCGCCGACCCGCCGGGAGGCGCTCCCGGGCCCGCGAGCGCCGCGCGCAGCCGCTCCTCGGCGCGTGCCGAGGCGGCCACCAGCGCGCGCTCCGCCGCCGCCTCGACCTCGGTCCGGAGGCCGCCGAGCGCCTGCTCCCGGGCGCGGCCGGCCCGGCGGCTGCTGCGGGCGACCCCGTCCTTGACGACCACCCGCTCCAGGGCCGCGGTGCTGACCAGCTCGGACCAGCGGGCCGCGACGGACGTCCCTCCGGCGGTCCCCGCCGTGACCGTGCGGCGGGCCGACCCCGCGGCGTCGGGCACCACCATGTCGACCGTGTGCCGGAGCCGGCGGGCGGCGTCCCCCTGCTCCTCGACGGCGTCGGCGAGGGTCGTGACCCAGTCGGGCAGGGCGCCGAGCGCGCCCTTGAGGGTGCGCAGGATGACGGTGCGCGAGCGGTCCGGGCCGGCGAGGAGCGTGAGCCAGCGGAGCACCGGCGCCACGAGGGCGGGTTCCAGCATCCCCTCGTGCGGCCCGACGTCCGGGACCACGAAGAGCGGCACGTCCGTCATGCCGTGCTCGCGCAGGCGGGCGGACAGGTCGCCGCGCACCGTCGTCAGCGTCTCCCGGGGCACGCGGTTCAGCACCATCGCCACGCTCGCGCCGCGTTCCTTGGCCCGGCCCAGCGCCTGCCAGGGCAGGGCGTCGCCGTAGCGGGCCGCCGTGGTGACGAAGAGCCACAGGTCGGCCGCCTCCAGCAGCTGGTGGGCGGTGGTGCGGTTCGCCGACAGGAACGAGTCGAGGTCCGGGGCGTCGAGCAGCGCCGTGCCGCGCGGGACGCGGGTGTGGTGCACGATGCGCGCCAGCTCCGTCACCGGGCCCGGCTTCAGCACCTCCGCGTCGTGCGGGTGGACGGCGAGCACCGGCTCCCGGGTGGTGGGGCGGAGCACGCCCGCGTCGGACACCTCCTCGCCGAGCATGGAGTTGAAGAGCGTGGACTTCCCGGCACCGGTGGAGCCCGCGACCACCACCATGGCGGGGCTGGAGAGCTCGGCCAGGCGGGGCAGCAGGTGCTCGTCGAGCTGGGCGAGGAGCCGCTTGCGAGAGGCCTCCGCCTCCTCCGAGCCGTCGATCGGCAGCGGCAGCGCTGCCGCGGCGACGTCCCGTCGGAGGTCACGCACCACGTCGTGGACGGTGAAGCCCAGCTGGTCCGCGATGTCGGGGTCCACGCCGCCACGACGGCCGAGGGCTGCGTTGCGGGTTCCCAGGTTCACGGCTTCATCCTGATAGGTCCGGATGGTTATGCCAACCGGGAGGCGGGGAATCTGGGGTTCGATGTGTGTTTCTGCGGGATCAGTCCCGTCCGTGATGACGCGAGACACCTCGGGACGATGTCCCGCGTCATCACCTGCGTGCCCCGGGAGGGACTCGAACCCCCGACCGGGAGATTAGAAGGCTCCTGCTCTATCCGCTGAGCTACCGGGGCAGCACGTCACATCGTAGCTATCGGTCGGGACCGGGCGGGATCACGGCCACGCGGCGAGCAGGTTCCCGTCGGCGCCCAACCTTCATCCACCCCGCCGGGCACCACTGGGCTCCCCCGCGCGTTGACCTGCCAGAACCCGGCCTCGGCCGGCCGCACCAGGGGAGAAGTCCCCAGCTCTGGACGGTCCGCCGCGGCTATACTCGCGGCACGATCGGCCGCACGACCGGAGGATCATCGATGACCGAGGCAGCACCCGCTCCGCTCGAGCCGCCCGCGCCCACGCTGGTGCTCACGGCCCCCGACCCGGTCGCGCCCGTCGCGGCGACGAAGGCCCCGGCGATGGCCCCCAAGGTGGACGCCGCCGTCGCGCCTGCGCTGGACAAGAAGGTCGCCACGTATCTGGACGGGCTGCTGTCGAGCGACACCCGCTCCCCCGAGTTCGCCGCCCGGGCCGACGACGTGCGGACCATGGGCGACCAGGACATCCGCCAGGCCGCCGACTCGTCGAACCGCCTGCTCCAGACGCCCGTCAAGGCGCTCAAGGAGGGCGGCCTCGCCGACGGCTCCAAGGTGGGCCAGACCCTCCTCGAGCTGCGCCGCACCGTCGAGGACCTCGACCCGTCCGAGGCGAGCGTCGGCAAGAAGCTGCTCGGCATCATCCCGTTCGGCGACAAGATCCAGGACTACTTCCGCCGCTACGAGTCGGCGCAGACCCAGCTCAACGCCATCATCCAGGCCCTCTACAACGGGCAGGACGAGCTGCGCAAGGACAACGCCGCGCTGAACCTGGAGAAGCAGAACCTCTGGGACACGATGGCCCGGCTCAACCAGTACATCTACGTGGCCGAGCGGCTCGACGCGCAGCTGAGCGCCAAGATCGCGGAGATCCAGGTCGCCGACCCCGACAAGGCCAAGGCCCTCTCGGAGGACGTCCTGTTCTACGTGCGTCAGAAGCACCAGGACCTGCTCACCCAGCTCGCGGTCTCGATCCAGGGCTACCTCGCGATCGACATCATCATCAAGAACAACCTGGAGCTGGTGAAGGGCGTGGACCGCGCCACCACCACGACCGTCTCGGCGCTCCGCACGGCGGTCATCGTGGCCCAGGCCCTCGCGAACCAGAAGCTGGTCCTGGACCAGATCGGCGCGCTCAACACCACCACGTCGAACATGATCGCCGCCACGTCGAAGATGCTGGCCGACCAGTCCGCGAGCATCCAGGAGCAGGCAGCGAGCGCGACGATCGGCCTGCCGCAGCTGCAGGCGGCGTTCCAGAACATCTACGCCACCATGGACTCGATCAGCGACTTCAAGACGCGCGCCCTCGACTCCATGTCGCAGACGATCGGCGTGCTCCAGACGGAGACCGCCAAGTCGCAGGAGTACCTGGAGCGGGCCCGCCGCTCGAGCACCGAGGGTGTCGCGAGCGGCTCCCTCGACCTGAACCAGCTCTGAGGGGGACCGCTCGCGCATGGGATGGCTGGATGAGTTCTTCGGCCGGCTGTCCGGCACCGAGCCGAGCAGCACCACGCCGGAGCCGGGCGTCCCGGCTCCGCCCACCACGGACGACCTGCTGGCCGCCGTCGACGCGGTCGAGGCCCGGGTGGCCGCCAGCGTCCCCTCGGTGATCACGGCACGCGTGCGCCGCGTGGCCGCGGTGGTCCACGAGATGGCGCCTCGCCTCGACCGGCTGGGTGCCGGCTCGCAGCAGGCGCACACGGTCGTGGCGACGGCGACGAGCTACCTGCCCGAGGCCGTGAACAACTACGCGCGCCTTCCGCGGGAGTTCGCGAACACACGGCCCGTCAACGGCGCCAAGCCGGCGCTGTACGTCCTCTGCGACCAGCTCGACCTGCTGACGAACGTGCTGGGCCGGATCTCCGACGCCGTCTCCCGCCAGGACGCGGTGGCGCTCGTGGCGCACGGCATGTTCCTCCAGGAGAAGTTCGGCAGCTCGGGGCTCTCCCTGCCCTCGCTGCCGACGCCGCCGCAGCCGGGCACGGGCTCGGGGGACGACGACGGCTCCGC
The DNA here is from genome assembly GCF_057158775.1 of Antribacter sp. NEAU-D49. NCBI lineage: Bacteria > Bacillati > Actinomycetota > Actinomycetes > Micrococcales > Promicromonosporaceae > Antribacter > Antribacter sp. NEAU-D49. Next base: position 68,133 of record NZ_JBXTSN010000015.1, read on the forward strand.
CCTCCGCCCGCCGGAGCCGACGCAGTGACGCGACGAGGTGTGCGCGCCAGGCTGCTTCCAGGATCGTCTGCGGCCTCTTCCGCGGCTCTGGAAGCAGTCTCGCGCGCATCCGAGGGCACCCGGTGAGCGTCTCCGGCCTCGCCGCGGCGCTGGACGCGCACGCTGCCCTGGGCGAGACCGCCGGAGTAGGGCCGGACGCCGCGCGCGCCGAGGCCGAGCGGCTGGCCGCCGCCGTGGCGGAGTCGTCGCCCCGCGCCCCGCAGGCCTGGCTGGAGGCCACCGGCCGGCCGCACGGCAACAGCGCCGCCGCGTCGCTCCAGCCCTTCTTCGACGCGGCGATCACCGCCCGCCGCTGGCGCTCCGCGCCCACCGACCTGCTCGCCCGCCTGCTCGCCGACGGCTCCCCGCACGCCGCGGCTTACGCCGAGTCGCTGGCCACGGTGGTCGACGCCGCGGCAGCCCTCGGCGAGCCCAGCATCAGCGCGATCGCCGCGGCCGAGGGCACCAAGGCGGTCCACAGGTCGGCGGCGGCAGGCACGACGCCTGCACCGGGCGGGCCGGCCCCGAGCACGTCCGGCCCGGGCCGTCTGCGCGCGGCCGACCTCGATCTCGGCCGCCTCACCGGCTCCACGCTGCCGCCCGGCGTCCCGTCCGTCGACTCCATCCTCGACGCGCTCGGCCGCCACACCCCCGCGGGCACCGCGCCGCCCTCACCGTCCGCCCACCCCGGGCCGACGACGCCCGGCGCACCCTCCACGGGAGGCGAGACCGCAGCGGCGGGCGAGCCTCCGTCGCCCCCGGAGCCGGAGGTGCCGCAGAAGTCGCTGGAGGAGCTGCTCGCCGAGCTCGACGGCCTGATCGGCCTGGCGCGCGTGAAGACCGAGATCCGGCGCCAGACCGAGCTGCTCCGCGTGGAGCGCCTGCGCACCGAGGCGGGCCTGACCAAGCCGTCCATGACCCGTCACCTGGTCTTCGTTGGCAACCCGGGGACGGGCAAGACGACCGTCGCCCGGCTCGTGTCGGGGATCTACCGCGCCCTGGGGCTCCTGGAGAAGGGCCACCTCGTCGAGGTGGACCGCTCGGAGCTCGTCGCCGGCTACCTGGGCCAGACCGCCACCAAGACCACCGAGGTGGTGCAGCGCGCCCTCGGCGGCGTGCTGTTCATCGACGAGGCGTACGCCCTGGCGGAGGACCAGTACGGCAAGGAGGCCGTGGACACGCTGGTCAAGGACATGGAGGACCACCGGGACGACCTGGTGGTCGTCGTGGCCGGCTACCCGCTGCCGATGGCGCGGTTCGTCGCGACGAACCCGGGCCTGGAGTCGCGGTTCGCCAAGACGATCGTGTTCGACGACTACACGGACCACGAGCTGCGCGACATCTTCGCGCTCCTCGCCCGCAAGGCCGACTTCGAGCCGCTGCCGGAGACGCTGGAGCGCTTCGCCGAGCTCGTCGCCCACGAGCCGCGGGGCGAGGGCTTCGGCAACGGCCGCTGGGCGCGCAACATGCTCGACGCCGCGGTGGCCCGCCACGCGTGGCGCCTGCGCGACGTCGCCGCGCCCACCGTGGACCAGCTCCGTCACCTCCTGCCGGAGGACCTGCAGGACGTCGTCGACATCGGGTCCGGCGACCAGCGCGCCCCAGCGGGTGCGTTGTCGGAGGCGGCCGGTAGTGTGCGGGCCGTCACAGAGCCGGGAACCGAGCACGACAGCATCACCGAGGACGAGGAGCCCGCATGACAGTCACCACGTCGCCGCAGGGTGCGGCACCCGGTGCCGCCGCGGCCGGTGCCGCAGCCGCACCGGGGGCCGGCACGCCCGCCGCAACCGGTGGTGGGCCCGGCCGGACCGCGCCCGCGGGCCGCTCGCGGCTCGCACGCCGCCTCAGCGACACGCCCGGGCGGCTCGCCCTGGCGTCGGTGATCGCCGTCGTGGCGAGCGTCGGGCTGGGGGCCATGGGCTTCGTCGCGGGGATCGGTCAGTCAGGTGCCCTCGACGGTGTGCGGACCGACGCGGCCCAGCTGGTGGGCACGCAGGAGCTGCGCAACGACCTCGTGTCGGCCGACGCGACGGCCACCAACGCCTTCCTCGTGGGCGGCCTCGAGCCCGCGGAGGCACGCGCCCGGTACGAGGACGCGATGGACTCCGCGGCCCAGGCCGTCCCCCGCCTCGCCGCCGGCGCGCCCGAGGACACCGGCCTGCAGAGCGTCGGCAGCGCCATCCAGGAGTACGCGGGACTGGTCGAGTCGGCCCGCGCGAACAACCGGCAGGGCTTCCCCGTCGGGGCCGCCTACCTCGACCAGGCGTCCGCGACGCTCCGGTCCGGCACGCTGCCCACGCTCGACCAGGTCGCCGGCGAGACGGCTCAGCGCGTCGAGGACGGGCAGTCGTCGGTCGCCTTCACCCAGACGTTGCTCGCGCTCGTGTGGCTCGGCCTCGTCGTGCTCGTCGGCGTGCAGGTGTGGCTCGCCCGGCGCACGCACCGCGTGCTCAACGTGCGCCTCGTCCTGGGCACCGCCGCGGCGCTCGTCGGCGCCGTGGTCGTGACCGCGGCGGTCGTGGGAGGCAACGGCGTGGCACGCGGCGTCAACGACGGGCCCTACGGCGCCGTCGTGACGTCGTCGCAGGCCCTCGCCCAGGCCACGGACGCAAAATCCATGGAGAGCTTCACCCTGATCAAGCGCGGTTCGGGCCAGGCGTACGAGAACCGCTTCGTCGCCTGCACCGACACGTCGGCCCTGTCGGCCGAGCAGCTCGCGGACGAGGCCTTCGCCGAGGCGCTGGCCGTCTGCCCGCTCTCCGCGGCGCAGATCCTGGAGCAGGCCACCGCGGACGGGCAGCTGGGCGGCACGTCCTCCGCGCTGCTCGACGAGTGGGTGGCGAAGCACCAGGAGATCCGGGCCCTGGACGACGGGGGCGACTGGGACGGTGCGGTCGCCGCGGCCACCGCGTCCGGCGAGAGCACCGCGGCGGCCGCGTTCGACGCGCTCGCCCAGCAGGTCCGCGACGACATCACGGCCTCCGGGCAGGAGGTCGACGACCGGCTCGGGTCGGCCGCCGGGACCTCGGCGACGGCGGCGTGGGTCGCCCTCCTGGCAGGTCTCGTCGCCGCGGTCCTCGCGGCGTCCGGGGTCAACGTGCGAATGAAGGAGTACCGATGAGGGGCATCAGGCGCACGCTGTCGCTCGCGCTCGCTACCGCGCTGCTGGCCGGGACCGCGGCCTGCGCGCCGTCGTCCGAGGTGCCCGCGGGAGTGGCCGCCATCCGGCTGCAGGCGCAGGCCCAGGCGGAGGCAGGGACCGAGGCCGGGGCGGCGGCCGCCACGGGAACCACGCCAGGCGGTGTCCCCGCCGCGGTCGAGGCGTGCGACGACGGCACCCTCCCGGTCGCGTCCTACGCACCGGAGGGCCCGCTGCCCGGCCCCGACGCGCTCCCTGCCGGGAGCACCATGGCAGCCATCCGGGACCGCGGCGTGCTCAGGGTGGGCGTGTCCGCGGACACCCTGCTCATGGGGGCGCGCAACCCGCTCACCGGCCAGATCGAGGGATTCGACGTGGACGTCGCGCGCGAGGTCTCGCGCGCGATCTTCGGCGACCCGAACCGGATCCAGTTCCGCGTGATCACCTCCGGCCAGCGCCTCCCCGTCCTGGAGAACCACGAGGTGGACCTCGTGGTCCGCGCGTTCACCATCAACTGCGACCGCTGGGAGTCCGTCGCGTTCTCCGCGGAGTACTTCCACTCCGGGCAGAAGGTGCTCGTGCCGCGTGACTCCACGGCCACGGGCGTGGCCGACCTCGCGGGCGGGCGGGTCTGCGCCCCGGAGGGCACCACCACGCTGGAGCGCCTGTCGCAGTGGGAAGACATCGAGGCGGTGCCGGCCGCGACGCACACCGGGTGCCTGGTCCTGTTCCAGCAGGGCAAGGTCGACGCGATCACGGGTGACGACACGGTCCTCGCCGGCTTCGCCGCCCAGGACCCGTACGCCAAGGTGGTGGGCGCCGCGATCAGCGACGAGCCCTACGGCGTGGGGATGCCGGCCGACCAGGTGGACCTTGTGCGCTTCGTGAACGGCGTGCTGGAGCGCATGAAGGCGGACGGGACCTGGGCCACCAGCTACTCCACGTGGCTGGGTGTGCTCGGTGCCGCCCCGGCCCCGCCGACGCCCGTGTACGGACGCGTGCCGTGACCCAGAGCGCCTCGGCAGCCTCGCCGGGCGCTTCCGTGGGTGCCGGCCCGGGCGCTCCCGCGGGCGCCGGGTCGGCGGTCCACGCCCCCCAGGCGCCCGGGGGCCTCGGCATCGCCGCGGAGCCTCGCGCCCTGCTCACCTACCTCACCGACCTCGAGGCGTGGCTGGACGCGCGCCGGGCGGAGCTCGACCGGCTCGACGCCGCCGCGCGCCGGTCGGCAGACCCGTCGGCATTCACCGCCGACGTGGTCCTCGCGCTCACGCTCTGGCAGGCGGTGCGCACCCGTACGGACGAGCTGGTCCGGGTCTGGGACTCGGGCCGGGCGAGCGCTGTCGACCGGGAACGCATGTCGCAGCTCGTGTGGGGCCGCCTGGGCGGCGACCCCGCGACCTCGCTGCTCTCGCTGGTCGAGGCGGCCCGGCTGTGCGACGCGCTGGCGGGCCAGCTCGCCACCCGCCTCTCCTACGACCCGCACGCCGCCGACCTCGCCACCCGCGTCCGCACGGTCGCGGCGGGCATCGCCCGCGCCGAGGACGCGGCCCGCGGTGACGACGTGGCCCGTGTGGCCCGCCTGCGCGACCGGCTGGGCAAGGTCCGCGCGGACGCGGCCCGGGGCGCCGACGTGACCGGGCCGCTCGCCGAGCTCGAGGCGGAGATCGCCCGCACGGAGCGCGACCTGATCGTTGCCGGTGCCCGACGCCGGTCGCTCGCCCGGGACCGGGAGCGCGCCGTCGCGCTGCGCGAGACCCTGGCGGCCAGGGCACCCGTCCTCGCGGAGGTCGCCGAGCGGTGCCGCCGCGAGATCGTGGCGCCGCCGCGCCTCGCCGTCCCCGACGTGCACCGCCTGGGCGAGGTGCCGACCGACCGGGACGCCCTCGCTACCTACGTGGAGCGCCTCGGCGCCGTGGAGCGCGCCCTCGACGCGTGCGAAGAGGCGTACACCTCGCCCCTCCGCGAGCGCGCCGAGCTGCGGTTCCGCGTCAAGGGGCTCCTGAACCGTGCCGACCGCAACGGCCGCGCGGCCTCGGCGACCGTGGTCGCCGGCACCGCGGAGGCCCGCGAGGCCCTCGAGACCACTCCGTGCGACCTGGCGCTCGCCCGCCACTTCGTCGACCAGCTGGAGGTCCTCGTGCGCGACCTCCCGGAAGGACACCGATGACGACCGAGACCTGCGTCGAGCCGGGCTGCACCGGCACCATCGAGGACGGCTACTGCAACGTCTGCGGGTCGCCCGCGGGCGGCAGCGGCGCGGGGGCGGCGTCGGCCGCCCCCGCAGGCAGCTCCACCACGCCGGTGGGCGGCGCGGCCGCGCTGGGCACGTCAGGGCTGGGCACCGCCGGGCTCGGCACGTCGGCGATCTCGCCCATGGGCGAGGCCGCCACCGGGCGCACGAGCTCGGCGCGGCTGGCGAGCGTGGCGATCGGCTCCGCCCGCACCACGGCGGGCGGCACGCGGGCGACACGCAGGATCGGGACGGGCTCCACCCGGCTGCGCGGTCACCGCCTCGGCGCGGGCCTGACGACGGTCCCCCCGGCGCCGGTGACCGACCCCCTCCAAGCTGTCATGGCGGTCCCGGAGCTGGCCGAGAGCAAGCGGTACTGCCCCTCGTGCGGTGAGCCCGTGGGCCGGTCGCGCGAGGGCGTGCCCGGCCGCTCCGCGGGGTTCTGCGGGCACTGCGGCACCCGTTACGACTTCACGCCCACGCTGAACCCGGGCGACCTGGTGGGCGGCCAGTACGAGGTGGTGGGCTGCCTGGCGCACGGCGGCCTCGGCTGGATCTACCTGGCGCGTGACCGTAACGTCAACGGCCGGTGGGTGGTGCTCAAGGGCCTGCTGAACTCGGGCGACAAGGACGCGTACGAGGCGGCGGTGGCCGAGCGCCAGTTCCTCGCCGAGGTGGAGCACCCGCTGATCGTCGAGATCTACAACTTCGCGCTGCACGAGGGCGCGGGCTACACGGTCATGGAGTACGTGGGCGGGCGCTCCCTCAAGCAGATGCTCGCGGAGCGGCGCGACGCCAACAACGGTGTCAACGACCCGTTCCCCGTGGACCAGGCGATCGCGTACCTGCTCGAGGTGCTGCCCGCGTTCTCCTACCTCCACGACCACGACCTGCTGTACTGCGACTTCAAGCCCGACAACATCATCGCGCAGGGCGACGGCGTGAAGCTGATCGACCTGGGCGGCGTCCGGCGTGCCGACGACCTGACGTCGGCGATCTTCGGCACGGTGGGCTACCAGGCGCCGGAGGTGCCCGAGCTGGGCCCGTCGGTGGCGTCCGACATCTTCACGCTCGGCCGCACGCTCGCGTCCCTGGTGCTCGACTTCCGCGGGAACACCACCGTCTACGCGGCGTCGCTCCCGCCCGTCTCCGAGACGCCCGTCTTCCAGAAGTACGACTCGTTCTACCGCTGGCTCGCCAAGGCGTGCGCCCCGGAGCCGGCCGACCGGTTCGCCACCGTGGACGAGGCCCGCGGCCAACTGCTCGGCGTCCTCCGCGAGGTCGTGGCCACCGACAAGGGAGCGGGTCACGCCGCGACGGCGTCGGCCACGTCCGTGCTGTTCGACGCCCCGCTCACCGACGAGGCCGACCACCCCCTCTCGTGGGACCAGCTCCCCACCCTCAAGGTGGACCCGGGCGACCCGATGGCCAGCTGGCTCGTCGGCGTCAACGTGGCCGACCCGGAGGCGCGGATCGCCGCCCTGGAACGAGCTCCGGAGCAGACCGTCGAGGTCCGGCTCGCCACGGCGCGGGCGGCCATCGAGGCCCGCCGGGGCGACCAGGTGGCCCAGGTCGTGGCCGCGATCCTCGAGGAGGACCCCTGGGAGTGGCGCGCGGCCTGGATGCAGGGCCTGCACCTCATGGCGACCGGCGACCCGACCGGGGCACGCGCCTCGTTCAACGCCGTCTACGGCCAGGTCCCGGGTGAGCTCGCACCCAAACTGGCGCTGGCCACCGCCTGCGAGCTCTCGGGCGAGCCCGGCATCGCCGAGCAGCTCTACATGGTCTGCGCCCGCTCGGACGCCAACTACATCGGCCCGGCCGCGTTCGGCCTGGCCCGCATCCGTTCCGGTGCGGACGACCACGAGGGCGCCCTCCGGGCGCTCGACCTCGTGGGCCCCACGCGCAGCTCCTACGGTGACTCGCGGCTCCAGCGCGCGCGGATCCTCGTCGGCTCCGGCGGAGGGCTCCCCGCGCTGGCCGACGGCGTGTCGGGGCTGGAGGGCGCTCCCGTGCCCGACCGCCAGCGCACCCTCGTCACGGTCGACGCCCTCACCTCGGCGCTAGACCTGGTGATCCGCGAGGGCGCCCAGCCGGGGCTGCGGGTCGGTGACGCGGAGGCCACGGAACCGGCACTCCGGGACGGCCTCGAACAGGCGCTGCGCCACCTGGCGCACCTCAGCGAGGACCGGGCGGAGCGCGTCACGCTCGTCGACCGGGCCAACGCCGTCCGGCGCTGGACGCTGCGATGAGCGATCCCACCAGCAAGGAGACAGGCAGCGAGATGAGCACCGACACGGCCGCGGTCGTCACGTGCCCCCAGTGCGGCGAGGTCGCTGCACCGGGAGCACGGTTCTGCGAGGGCTGCGGCACCAGCCTCACGCCTCCGGCACCCGACGGCGCCCCCGGCGGGCCCCCGCACCCGGGCCTGACGGCACGCCCGGGCGAGGCCCAGGAGGCAGCGGCGCCGCCGTCGGCCACCGTGCTCGACCCCGACCCCGACTCCGGCGTGGTGGCCGCGGCCCGGCCCTGCGCCTCCTGCGGGGGCCGCGTCGCGGCCGACGGGTACTGCGAGGCGTGCGGCACGCCCGCACAGTCCGAGCGGGACCACTTCGAGGAGCAGCCCGCGTCCTGGGTGGCCGGCGTGTGCGACCGGGGCATCCGGCACGCGCGCAACGAGGACGCGATGGCGCTCGCGACGGGACCCGCCCCCGGCACCAGCCCGGACCGCTTCGCGGCGCTCGTGGTGTGCGACGGCGTGTCGAGCGCGCCGGACTCCGACGTCGCCTCGCTGGCCGCGTCGCGAGCGGCGCGCGACGTGCTGGTGACCTACGGCCCGGGCGGTTCCCCGGCATCGGGCGCGCCCGTGGCCGGCGGCACGTCCGCGCGCATCGCCGGCTGGACGGACGCGCTCGTGGCCTCGTCGCGGGCGGCGAGCGCGGCGGTCGTGGAGGCCGCCGCGACGATCGCGGCCGGGCGCTCCCCCCAGGACCCGGTCCGCGAGCCGCCGTCGTGCACGTTCGCGACGGCCGTCGTGGACGGCGACCTGGTGGTCGCGGGCTGGATCGGCGACTCGCGCGTCTACTGGCTCCCCGACTCCGGCGAGGCCGAGCAGCTCAGCGTCGACGACTCGTGGGCGCAGGAGATGATCGCCGCCGGCATCCCGCGCGAGCAGGCCGAGAACGCGCCGCAGGCGCACGCCATCACCCGGTGGCTGGGTCCGGACGCCCCGGACGCCGACGCCCACTGCGCCGCGACGGTGGCCCGGGGACCCGGCTGGCTGCTCGTCTGCTCGGACGGGCTCTGGAACTACTGCTCGCCCGCGGGCGACATGCTCGACCTGGTGCACCGGGTCGAGCAGGAGCACGCCGGAGAGCCGCTCGCCATGTCGGGCGCGCTGGTGCGCTGGGCCAACGAGCAGGGCGGGCGCGACAACATCACCGCCGCGCTCGCACGCCTCGTCCCCACGGGGCGCGACCAGATCTCCACGGGCCAGCCGGCTCCCGCCGCACCGTGACCGTCCGACTTCGATAGCCTGCTAGTCACCTGAACCCGAAGGAGCCCACAGTGGCCGATTTCACCGCCGAGGTCTTCCAGAACGAGTTCCTCTCCGACGGCGCCACGGACGTGCACGCGATCGTGACCGTCACGTGCTCGGGGGCGGGGACCGCGGGGGGCGTCGGCTCCACCAGCGACGGCTCCACCGCCGAGATCATCATCGTCGACACGTCGGGCTCGATGCAGGGCCGCAACATGGAGTCGGCCAAGCACGCCGCGGCGGTGGCCGTGGACCAGATCGCCGACGGCACGTGGTTCGCCGTGGTCGGCGGCTCGCACGTGGCCGAGCGGATCTTCCCCTACCCCAACGCGCGCGTCTCGATGGTGGCCATGGAGCCCGGGGCGCGTGAGGAGGCCAAGCGGGCGATCGCCCGCATGGCGCCCGGCGGCGGCACCGCCATCTCCACGTGGCTGCGCCTGGCCGACGACCTGTTCGCCACGGTCCCCGCCACGCAGAAGCACGCGATCCTCCTGACCGACGGCAAGAACGAGTCCGAGGCGACGGTCAACCTCGACCGCGTGATCCAGCAGGTCACGGGCCACTTCCAGTGCGACGCCCGGGGTGTCGGCGACCGCTGGGTCGTGGAGGAGCTCCGGAAGATCTCCACCGCACTGCTCGGCACCGTGGACCTCATCGCGCAGCCTGAGGACATCGCGGAGGACTTCGCCGCGCTGGTTCAGAAGTCCATGTCGCGCGGCGTCGCGGCGGCCGACCTCCGGGTCTGGGCGCCCCAGGGCGCGCAGGTGCTGTTCGTGCGCCAGGTCGCCCCCACCGTGGAAGACCTCACCGCGCGGCGCAGCGAGGTCAACCCCCTCACCGGCGCGTACCCCACGGGCGCCTGGGGCGACGAGTCCCGCGACTATCACGTCGCGGTCCGCGTCGCGTCGCGCCCGGTGGGCTCCGAGCAGCTCGCGGCCCGCGTCCAGCTCGCGGTCGGCGGCGAGGTGGTCGCGTCCGGCCTGGTCAAGGCCAGGTGGTCCGACGACGACGCGCTCACCACGCGCATCAGCCCCGAGGTCGCGCACTACACCGGCCAGGCGGAGCTGGCGTCCGTGATCCAGGAAGGTCTCGCCGCGAAGGCCGCGGGCGACGAAGCGACGGCCACCGTCAAGCTCGGCCGTGCGGTCCAGCTCGCCGCCGAGACGGGCAACGACGAGGCCACCTCGCGCCTGCGCAAGATCGTGGAGGTGGAGAACGAGGAGCAGGGCACCGTCCGGCTGAAGCGCAACACCGCCAAGCTCGACGAGATGGCCCTGGACACCGCGTCGACCAAGACCACCCGGGTCCGGAAGTCATGAGCGTCGTCTGCCCGGAGGGCCACACCAGCACGTCGACGGACTACTGCGACGTCTGCGGTGCGCCGATCGCGGCGGCTGCGTCCGCGGCGCCGTCGGGCCCGGCACCGGGCCCCGCGGCGGGTCCGGCGGCGGGCGGGGCCGCGCCCTCGGCGGCCGGCTCGGGCGGCAGCGGCCCGGTGACGTGCCCGCAGTGCGACGAGCTGTCCCCCTCCGGGTCCTTGTTCTGCGAGAACTGCGGATACGACTTCACCACCGGCACGCCGGCCGTCCCCACCCCGCCGCCGTCCGCCCTGGACCTCGATGACCTCGGCCGGCCCGGTGCGGGCCCGGTGCACGCACCGGGGGCACCGGCCGACCCGGCCGAGGTCTCCCCGGAGAGCGGCCAGGCCGTCGTGAGCCCGCCGCCCCCGGCGGGCGCGGGCCAGGGTTCTGGCGCGACCCCGGGACCTGGCGGGTCCGCCGGGGGAGGCGAGGCGCCGTCGTCGGGCACAGGCGGGCTCGCGGCGCCCGCCGTTCCCGGCCCCGACACCTGGGTGGCCGAGGTCTGGATCGATCCGGACTGGTACGCGCACGAACGACCCGAGGACCCCATGCCGTCGCCGGGCCTGCCGGGCCTGGTGACGCTGCGGCAGCGCAGCCTGCTCGTGGGCCGGCCGTCCAAGTCCCGGGGCATCCATCCCGACATCGACTGCGGCACCGACGCGGGGGTGTCCCGCCGGCACTGCCAGCTGTCGTCGGACGGGCAGCGCTGGTGGGTGGAAGACCTGCAGTCGGCGAACGGGACGTACGTCGCCGCCGCGGGCGAGCCGCTGCCCGACGACCCGATCACCCCCGGCCAGCGCCGCGAGGTGGCCGACGGCGACCGGGTCTTCCTGGGTGGCTGGACCCGGCTCGTGATCCGCAAGGCGCTGCCGGGCGAGGCCTGACGCCCTGCCCCTCCCCGAGCGGGGTCAGGCGCGGCGCAGGCGTGCCGCGAACAGGCCGAAGGCGATGAGCGCCGCCGCGTTCACCGCCACGAGGACCCGGTAGTCGACCACGGCGAGCAGGGCCGCGCCCAGGAGCGTGAAGATCACCGCGGGGAAGTTGTTGAGCAGGTGGCTCGCCGCTGCCGTGCGGCCCTGCAGGCGCGCCGGGGTGCTGATCTGGCGCTCCGTCACGTAGACGATGACGGTCATCGTGATGCCGAACCCCAGCGGCGCCATGGCCGCGACCGTCACGACCAGCACCTCGAGCGTCATCAGCGCCATGCCGAGCCCGGCCACCACGAGCCCGCCCGCGAGCACGGGAACCCGGCCGAAGCGGTCCATGAGCCGCGGCGTGACGAGCCCGGCGACGAACCCGGCGATGCCCTGCAGCACGGTGACCGGACCGAGCCAGGCGCTGGGGATGCCCACGCCCTCCAGGAGGGCGAAGGCGACCGCGTTGATGAGGCCGGTCGCCGCCATGGCCCCGAGCGTCGCCACCGTGAGGCCGGCGAGCGGCTGCGTGCCGAACAGGTGACGGAAGCCTGCGGTGAGCCGCGCGAGGTACGGCTCGACCTCGGCGGCGGGCTCGTGCGCCGACTCCGTGAGGCGCACCAGGGCGAAGACACCTGCCGCGCCGGCGAAGGCGAGGATCGTGCTGACCACGAGCGGTACCGGGCCGGCGAACGCGTAGACGCCGGCCCCGACGAACGGCATGCCGATCCGGAACGTCTGGTCGATCATCGACAGCCGCCCGTTGGCGTGCCCCAGGGCCTCGTCCGGCATCAGGTCCCGCAGCAGACCGGACTGGCAGGCCCCGGTCACGTAGGCGACCGACGAGTACAGGACCGTCACCAGGTAGACCACCCAGACCTGGCTCGCGTCGTGCACCCACAGCAGGGGAACCAGGGACGCCGCGCCACCGGCGTAGGCGAGGGCGATGAGCCGGCGGCGGGAGAAGCGGTCGGCGAGCTGGCCGAGGAACGGCGAGGCGAGGGCAGGGATGCCGAGCAGGGCGAAGGTGGCGCCGCCCAGGGCGGCATTGCCCGTGAGATCGGTGACCCAGACCGCCAGGATGAGCGTGAGGACCGAGTCGGCGAAGTTCGAGAGCGCCCAGCCGACGGTCAGGGTCCGGAAGACCGGGGTCCGCAGGGCGGCCTTGGGGTCGGCAGCGTCCGAGACGCCGGGGGTCGTGGCCCCGGTGTCGGCCGCGGGGTCGACGGGAGTGCTCATGCTCGCTCCTCGGTCTCGAAGTAGGTGGCGCCGAAGAAGTGGGCGCGGAGAGCGCCCTCGGGTCGCTGCGCCGGGTCGCTGCGCCCGGCGAACCGGTCGGTGATCCGGTCGAGCTCCCGCGACAGCTGGTCCAGCTCTTCACGGGTGGCCCAGAACGCCTGGCTGGTCTGGGTCGTCGCGAGGACCTCGGCGGCGTCGGCCCCGTCCACCGCCGCGACCCACCCCTGGATCCGTGCGAACTGCTCGGCGAGGTAGACGGTGGCGAACGCCTTGGCGGCGTCCACGGACCCGGGGACCGCGAAGTCGGGCCGCACGCTGAAGCTGCCGGAGGAGCGCCACGGGCGCTCCTTCCCGCGCGGCTCGGCCCGCTCGACGAAGCCGTACTTCTCCAGCTGGCGCAGGTGGAACGAGCAGCTCGCCACGGACTCCCCGATGCGCTCGGCGCACTCGGTCGCGGTGAGCTCCTGCTCCGGTCCGAACAGGTTGAGCAGCTTGAGCCGGATGGGGTGGGTGAGCGCCCGGATGTTCTCGGGGTTGCTCGCGACGGTCTCGGACATGACGCCCATCCTAGGACGCTAAAGACACCTTGCGCAAGGGTTCTTTAGCAAGGAACCTTGATCGATCCGTCACCGCCCCCCGAGCGGCCCGGAGAGCCCTCCGGAAAATGTCGTGCGCAACACAGCCGTAACCTGCGAGAGTAGGGATCGCGCCACCCCAATCCGGCAGAAAGCCGGGCATTCGCGCGCGCCATCCCGCCCTATATCGGGCACACCGTGCTCGACGTCACGTTGTGGACATGCCCGATTCCGGTGAGGATGTAACACGACGGAAACACTCCGCCGCACCCGGCCCGACCTGGGCCCACCACCAGACCCGCGCACCCAGCGGATCGACCCGAAGGACACACACACCATGTATCTCCAGGCCATCTTCGACTCCGTCCGGATCGAGCAGCGCGAGCAGGTCCGCGACGCCGAGCGCTCGGCGAGCGCCCAGCGACGGCTCGACCGTCGTCGGCGCGGTGCGGCCAGCACCCGCAAGCCCGCCCGGACCGCCTGAGCCTCCGGTGCCCCGGCACCCCGGCCAGGTCTCACCCGACAGGCCCCTCCCCCGTCGCCACCGCGACGAGGAGGGGCCTTCTCGCATCCCGGCCCGGACGGTCCCGGCCGGCGGCGTCCCGGCGCCCGACCCTGGCCGGTCGGCCTAGAGTGTGCCCGTGAGTGCAACCCCGAACGACCGCATCGTGTGGATCGACTGCGAGATGACCGGCCTGGACACGCGCGCCGACGCGCTGGTCGAGGTCGCCGCGGTCGTCACCGACTCCGAGCTCAACGTGCTGGGCGACGGCGTGGACGTCCTCATCGCCCCGCCGGCAGCGGCCCTGGAGCAGATGAACGACTTCGTCCGCACCATGCACACCACGTCGGGCCTCCTCGACGAGCTCTCCGGCGGGGTCACCCTCGCCGAGGCGGAGAAGCGTGTGCTGGAGTACGTGCGCGAGTGGGTCACCGAGCCCGGCAAGGCCCCGCTGGCGGGCAACTCCGTGGGTACCGACAAGATGTTCCTGGACCGCGACATGCCCGACCTGGTGGGCTACCTGCACTACCGGATCATCGACGTCTCCTCGATCAAGGAGCTCGCCCGCCGCTGGTACCCGCGCGTCTACTTCGCCTCGCCCAAGAAGGGTGGCGGGCACCGCGCGCTCGCCGACATCCTGGAGAGCATCGACGAGCTGCGCTACTACCGTGAGGCGCTGTTCGTCCCCCAGCCCGGCCCCGACACGGCCACCGCGCGCGCCGTGGCGGCGAGCGTGACCGAGACCTCCGTCACGAAGCGGTCCACCACCTCGTAATCGGGTCTGCGCCGACCGCCGGAGCATGTACACTTTTCGACGGTCGAGGTCATCGGATTCTCGTCCAGATCGAGTACGACATGGTGGGTATAGCTCAGCTGGTAGAGCACCTGGTTGTGGTCCAGGGGGTCGCGGGTTCAAGTCCCGTTACTCACCCCATGGAAAAGGCCCCCTCGCTGCGGCGAGGGGGCCTTTCGCGTGCCGCCGCGGTGCGGCGGCACACGAGGGATCAGGCCAGGCGGGCCACGATCGCGTCCGCCAGCCGCTCGGCCGCCTTGGCGTCGCCCGAGAACTGCATCCAGAGCGACGGCTCGGTGAGCTCGAGCTCGATGACCATCGGGGTGCCGTCGTCACGCGTGACCAGGTCCACGCGGGCGTAGAGCAGCGGCTCGCTGGTGCCCAGCTCCTGCACGGCAGCGGCCAGCGCACGGCGGGCCACCTCGACCTGCGCCTCGGACGCCTCGAACGGCGTCATGACCTCCTCCTGGTACAGGTTCTGCGCGGGGCGCGACGGCCCGGTCAGGAGCGCGTTCTTCCGCGCGGCGTGCGTGAGCTCGCCGTCCACGAAGACGAGGCACGTCTCGCCCGCCGTGTCGACGCTGGTGACGTAGGGCTGGATCATCGCCCAGCGGCCGCTGATGAGCAGCTCGTTCGCGTGCTTGATGGCCAGCGCGCGCGACTCGGCCGAGATGGGCTGGTAGCGGCCGGTGTCCTGGGCCCCCGCGCTGACGACCGGCTTCACCACGAAGTCGCCGAACGCGGGCATGCGCGTGTGGATCGCACGCTTCGAGAGGTGGCGCTCGGGGTCCAGCCAGATGGTGGGGATGACCGGGACCCCCGCCTCCTCGAGCACCCGCAGGTAGCGCTTGTCGGTGTTCCAGCGGAGCACGTCGGCGCTGTTCAGGAGGTGCGGCACGGAGTCGGCCCACGCCAGGAACTCGTCGCGGCGGGGCGAGTAGTCCCAGGTGGAGCGCACGACGACGAGGTCGTAGGACGACCAGTCCACCGCGGGGTCGTCCCAGACGACGGCCTCGGCGGCCACGCCACGGGCGACGAGGGCACCGAGGAGGGGACGGTCGTCGGCGTCCAGGTCGGGCAGCGCGGAGCAGGTGGCCAGGGCAACACGGGCGTTCGAAGTCACGGGAGCCAGACTATCTGCGGGCGGCCTCCCGCCCGTCCAGCCCCCGTCGCGACGGACGTCAGAGCCCGTACGACTCGAGGAAGCGCAGCCAGACCTCGCTCACCGTGGGGTAGGCGGGGACGGCGTGCCAGAGCCGGTCGAGCGGCACCTCGCCCACGATCGCGATCGTCGCGGCGTGCAGCAGCTCGCCCGCGTCCGGCCCCACGAACGTGGCCCCCACCAGGACGCGACGCTCGGTGTCGACGAGCACCTGGGCCTCTCCGGCGTACCCGCGGCCGGTCACGGTGGCACCGGCCACCGAGGCCAGGTCGTACGACACCGCCCGGGCGGGCAGCCCCGCGTCGCGGGCCTCGCGCTCGGTGTACCCCACCCACGCGACCTGCGGGCGCGTGAACACCACCTGGGTGCGGGCCACGTGGTCCGCGGTCGCGGCATACCGGCTCCAGCGCGCACCCTCCTGCCCGACGCCGGGGGCCCGGTCTCCCCGCGTCGGCGCGTCCTCCCCGCCGCCGGTCCCGTACCGCGCCGCGATCACGTCTCCTGCCACGCGGGCCTGGTACTTGCCCTGGTGGGTGGTGGGCGCGCGGCCCGTCACGTCGCCGCAGGCGTACAGCCAGCCGCCGGCCACGCCGCGCACCTGCATCGACTCGTCGACGTCGAGCGGCCCGGTGGGCTCCAGCCCGACGGTGCCGACGCCCAGGTCTCCGGTCCGGGGCACGCGTCCCGTCGCCACCAGGAGCTCGGCGGCGGTCACGGTGGCGTCGTCGGCCCCGCCCTCGGTCGAGGACAGGGTCACCGTGACCGTCCCGTCGTCGGCCCGCTGGACCGACCGCGCCTCGACGCCCAGGCGAACGTCCACGCCGGCCTCGCGGAGCGCCGCCGCGACCGCCTCCCCGGCGAACGGCTCCGCCGCGCCGAGCAGGCCGCCGCGCGCCAGGATCGTCACCTGGGCGCCGAGGTCGGCGTAGGCGGTGGCCATCTCCGTGGCGACCACGCCCCCGCCGAGCACCACGAGCGACTCCGGGACGTCCTTGGCCGACGTCGCCTCCCGGCTGGACCACGGCTCTGCCTCGACCAGACCGGGGACCTCCGGCAGCACGGGGACGCTCCCCGTCGCCGCGACGACGGCGTGCCGCGCGCGCAGCAGCCGTCGGTCCTGCGCCGCCCCTGGCCCGGCCTGCTGCCCGGCGTCGGACGCGTCGTCGGGCGGCAGCACCTCCACCAGCCGCTCTCCCGCAAGGCGCCCGTGGCCCCGGACCAGCGTGAGCCCGGCACCCTCGACCCACTCGACCTGGCCCGCGTCGTCCCAGTCGTGCGTCACCTGGTCGCGCCAGGCGAGGACTGCCGCGGGGTCGGGCGCGCCAGGGTCGGCGAGACCCGGGACGTCGCGGACCAGGGCACGAGCGGCACCCGGGCGGAGCAGCACCTTGGAGGGCATGCACGCCCAGTAGGAGCACTCCCCTCCCACCAGCTCGGCCTCGACCAGCGCGACCGTCAGGCCGGTCCGGGAGGCGCGGTCGGCGGCGTTCTCCCCCACGGGGCCGCCCCCGATCACGACGACGTCGAAGAGCTCCTCAGCAGGATCCATGCCGCCATCCTGCCCCGCCGGGCCGAGGTTCACCACGCCCGGGCCGCGCGCCGTCGTCGGGCACCCTGGGCTGTCCGGTTCGAGAACGTCCTCAGGTGCCGCCTCCGCGCCGGAAGCGACACCTGATGACGTTCTCGAGGCGGACCTACCCGGTCAGGCCAGGCCCGCGCGGCGCAGGGCCTCCGCCATCGCCGTGTTCGCCGGGGCGGGCTCGCGGCCGCCGCGGCCACCGGACCCGCCCGGCCGCCCGTCGCGCCCGCCCCGCGGGCCGGAGCCGTCGCGCCGGCCGCGTCCGCCGTCGCCGCGGCCGCCGCCCGAGGAGCCCGCGCCGCCCGACGACGCCCCGCCGGAGCCCGCGCCGCCGCCCGGGACCACCGACACCTCGTCGTCGAGACGCAGGGTCAGGGCGATGCGCTTGCGCTGGAGGTCCACGTCGAGGACCTTCACCTTGACGATGTCGCCCGACTTCACGACCTCGCGCGGGTCGTTCACGAACGACTTGGACATGGCTGACACGTGGACGAGGCCGTCCTGGTGCACGCCCACGTCCACGAACGCGCCGAACGCCGCCACGTTGGTGACCTGGCCCTCGAGGATCATGCCCGGGACCAGGTCGGACAGGGTCTCGACCCCGTCCGCGAACGACGCCGTGGTGAACGCGGGACGCGGGTCACGCCCCGGCTTCTCCAGCTCGGCGAAGATGTCGGTGACCGTCGGGAGACCGAAGGTCGAGTCCACGAACTCCGTGGGCTTGAGGGTCCGCAGGGCGCCCGCGTTGCCGAAGAGCGACCGGACGTCCGCCCCGGCGGCCGACACGATCCGCCGCGCGAGCGGGTACGCCTCCGGGTGCACCGACGACGCGTCGAGCGGCTCCTCGCCCCCCGTGACCCGGAGGAACCCGGCGCACTGCTCGAACGCCTTGGGCCCGAGGCGAGGGACGTTCTTCAGGGCCGCGCGGGAGGGAAAGGCCCCGTTCGCGTCCCGGTAGGCCACGATGTTCTCCGCCAGGCTGGTCGTGATGCCGGAGACGCGGGCGAGCAGCGGGACGGACGCCGTGTTGAGGTCCACGCCCACGCCGTTCACGCAGTCCTCGACCACCGCGTCGAGCGAGCGCGACAGCTTGGTCTCGGTGATGTCGTGCTGGTACTGGCCCACGCCGATCGACTTGGGGTCGATCTTCACGAGCTCGGCCAGAGGGTCCTGGAGGCGGCGCGCGATCGACACGGCGCCGCGCAGCGACACGTCGAGGTCGGGAAGCTCGGCCGACGCGTACGCCGACGCCGAGTACACCGACGCCCCGGCCTCCGACACCACGGCCTTGGTGAGGCCGAGCTGCGGCGCCTTCTTGATGAGCTCCGCGGCCAGCTTCTCCGTCTCGCGCGACGCCGTCCCGTTGCCGATGGCGATGAGGTCGACGTTGTGCTTGGCGCAGAGCGCGCCCAGCTTCGCGAGCGACTCGTCCCAGCGGTTCGCCGGCACGTGCGGGTAGATCGTGTCGGTGGCGACCACCTTGCCGGTGGCGTCCACCACGGCGACCTTCACGCCCGTGCGCAGCCCCGGGTCCAGGCCCATCGTGGAACGGGTGCCCGCGGGGGCGGCGAGGAGCAGGTCGCGGAGGTTCGCCGCGAAGATGCGGACCGCCTCGTCCTCGGCCTCGGAACGCAGCCGCAGGCGGGCGTCGATCCCGAGGTGCACCAGGATGCGCGTGCGCCAGGCCCAGCGGACGGTGTCCACGAGCCAGCGGTCCGCCGGACGGCCCTGCGCCGCGATACCGAACCGGCGCGCGATCTCGCCCTCGAAGCTGGACGGGACGCCGGGCTCGGTGGGCTCCTCCGGCTCGATCGTCAGGTCGAGCACGTCCTCCTTCTCACCACGGAACATGGCGAGGACGCGGTGCGACGGGAGGCTGGAGAGCGCCTGCGAGAAGTCGAAGTAGTCGGCGAACTTGGCGCCCGCCTCCTCCTTGCCCTCGCGGACCTTGGAGACCATGCGGCCGCTGGACCACAGCCGCTCACGCAGCGTGCCGATGAGGTCGGCGTCCTCGCCCATCCGCTCGATCAGGATGGCGCGCGCGCCGTCGAGCGCCGCGGCGGTGTCGGCGACCTCGCCGGTGACGTACGGTGCGGCGGCCTCGGCGGGGTCGAGCGACGCGTCGGCCAGCAGGGCGTCGGCGAGGGGCTGCAGCCCGTTCTCCCGGGCGATCTGCGCCTTGGTGCGCCGCTTCGGCTTGAACGGGAGGTAGATGTCCTCGAGCCGGGCCTTCGTGTCGGCGGTGAGGATCTGGGCGCGCAGGGCGTCGTCGAGCTTGCCCTGCTCCTCGATCGACGCCAGGATCGCCGCCCGCCGCTCCTCGAGCTCGCGCAGGTAGCGCAGGCGCTCCTCCAGCGTGCGCAGCTGGGCGTCGTCGAGCGTGCCCGTGACCTCCTTGCGGTAGCGGGCGATGAAGGGCACCGTGGCCCCGTCGTCCAGCAGGCCGACCGCGGCGGCCACCTGCGACTCCCTCACGCCCAGCTCGTCCGCGATGCGCCGGTTGATGCTCAGCACTGTCCGTTACCTCACCTTCCTGCGAGTCCCGACGCATCCTGCCAGTCAGGTCGTGGGGTTGTCGCATCGTCCGTCGTCGGCCGCGATCAGGTCGCGCCCCGAGCCGATCCGAACTATTCTTCGGATAACCGAAGAATCCTTCGGGTATCCGCACAATAGTTCGGGATAGAGATGGACTGGAACCATCCGGAGCACGTGTTCGGCTCCTCTCTGGACCCTGTCGTCCTGCGCTCACTCTGGGGAACCACCGGCTCGATGACCGGCGCGCAGGTCCACCGGGTTGCGAGGAAGGGCTCGGACCGTGGAGTCCAGCAGGCTCTGCTGCGCCTTGCGGAGCAGGGCATCGTCACGGTGGAACAGGCTGGCCAAGCCCTGCTCTACAGCCTCAATCGCGCGCACTACGCCTTCCCCGCAATCGATGCGGCGTTCAACGCTCTCCGCCCGTGGCAGGACCTCCGTGACGACGTCAAACGCATCGCCGCCAAGCACTTCGAGCTCGCAGGCCCTGAGTCCGAATGGCCTGTCTCAGTCGCGCTCTTCGGCTCAGTCGCACGGAGGGAGGCGAGGCTCGACTCGGACATCGACTTCCTCGTCGTCGCGCCTGACTCGTTCGCGGATCCCGCGCAAGAGCTGGCTGACAGCCTTCGCGACCTGGAGCGCAAGACAGGTCAGCGTGTCCAGGTCTACCTCACCGACCCGGGGCGCCTTCTCCACGCGGTCGAGGTCGACGATCCGATCATCGAGTCCTTCAGGTCAGACGCCGAGACGATCGTCGGACCGGATGTACGTACCTACTTCAGAGGACCCCGATGAGCCCTAAGAGCCCTCCCCGAACGCGTTCGATGTCGACGGGGGATGTCCGAGTCCGCGCGGCCGCCGCCCGCAAGTACCAGGAGGTCGCCGAGCTGGTCATGGGCGAGGACGCCGCCGATCGCCACGTCGCCGGAGCCCTCGCCGTCCTCGCTGCCATCGCGGCATCGGACGCGATCTGCGGTAGCAAGCTGCAGGAGTGCGCCCAGGACCGCGACCACATGCGTGCCGCCGATCTCCTCGAACTCGTGCGGCCGGGTGGCCATGCACACGCGAGCCGCCTACGGAAGATCCTCGAGGAGAAGCAGTCAGCGCACTACGGGACGTCCTTCCTCAGCCCGCAGCAGAGCGCCTTCCTCGTGCGCCACGCACGGACGCTGGTCGACGCGATGGACGAGTACACGGTCTAACTCGAGCCGCGATGTTCGGCAGGAGCGAAACGCACGAATCGAACCACCCGAACGGGCGTTCGGAGCTATACCGTGGTCGACATGCCGATCGAGTTCCGCGCCGTCCGGAAGGTCTATCCCGACGGCACCGTCGCGGTGGACGACTTCAGCCACTTCGTGCCGTCGCACAAGATCGTGGCGCTCGTCGGCTCGTCCGGGTCCGGCAAGACGACGCTCCTGCGGATGGTCAACCGGATGGTCGACCCCACGTCGGGCTCGGTCCTCATCGACGACGAGGACGTGCGCACCCTGGACCCGGTGGTGCTGCGGCGGTCGATCGGCTACGTGCTCCAGGCCGGCGGCCTGCTCCCGCACCGCACGGTGCTCGACAACATCGCCACGGTCCCCGTCCTCTCGGGCACCCCTCGCCGGGCCGCCCGTTCGGCGGCTACCGAGCTGCTCGCCCGGGTGGGGCTCGACCCGTCGCTCGGCCCCCGCTATCCCTCCCAGCTCTCCGGCGGGCAGCAGCAGCGCGTGGGGGTGGCGCGCGCCTTGGCCGCCGACCCGAACATCCTGCTCATGGACGAGCCGTTCGGCGCCGTCGACCCCATCGTGCGGCGCGAGCTGCAGGACGAGCTGCTGCGGCTCCAGGCCGAGCTGGGCAAGACGATCGTGCTGGTCACCCACGACATCGACGAGGCGTTCCGGGTGGCCGACGAGGTGGTGGTCCTGCGCGAGGGCGGCCGCGTCGCCCAGGCGGGCACGCCCAGCGAGATCCTCACCCGGCCCGCCGACGGCTTCGTCCGGGACTTCGTCGGAGCCGACCGCCCCGAGCGGCTGCTCACCACCGTGGACGTGGACGGCCGGCGTCTCGTCGTCGACGCGAACGGCCGCCCGGCAGGCGTGCTGGCGTCATGACCTGGCTCAGCGCGGCCTGGCCACAGGTCGTCGACCTGACCGTGCGGCACCTCGCCGTGTCGGTCCCGGCCATCGTCCTCAGCATCGTCCTGGCGGTGCCCCTCGGCCGGCTGGCGCAGCGGTCGCCCCGTGCAGGAGGCGCGCTGCTGAGCGGCGCGAGCATCCTGTACGCCGTCCCGGCCCTGCCGCTGCTGATCGTCATCCCGGCGGTCCTCGGCATCCCCCTGCGGTCGCCCGCCACGCTGGTCGTCGCGCTGACCGTCTACGGCACGGCGCTGCTCGTCCGCACCGCCGCCGACGCCTTCTCCTCGATCAGCGACCCGGTGCGCCAGGCGGCGGTCTCCCTCGGGCACTCCCCCCGCGCGCTCTTCTGGCGCGTGGAGCTGCCCCTCGCCGTGCCCGTGCTGGTCTCGGGGGTGCGCGTGGTCACGGTGAGCACCGTCGGCCTCGCGACGATCGGCGCCCTCGTGGGCATCCCGAGCCTCGGTTCCCTCTTCACCGACGGGTTCCAGCGCGGCATCACTGCCGAGGTCGTGACCGGCATCGTCACGACCGTCGTGCTCGCGCTCGTGCTCGACGTCGCCTGCCTCCTCGTGGGACGCGCGCTCACGCCCTGGACCCGGCTCGGCGCGGCACCGGCGCTGGGCGTCCTGCCCCGGCCAGGGGGCGGGCGGCCGACGGCGGGCGGGCGCGCCGCGAGCCGCCTCACGACCGGGGAGGCCGCCCGATGAACCTCTTCACCGAGGCGCTCGCCTGGCTCGCCGACCCCGCCCACTGGTCGGGGTCTGCCGGGATCCCTGCCCGTCTCGCCCAGCACCTCGCCGTCACGGTGGCGGTCGTCGCGGCGTCGGCGGCCGTCGCGCTCCCCGTCGGCGTGCTCGTGGGGCACACCCGCCGGGGACGCGCCGTCGTCGTCGCCGTGGCCGGGGCAGCCCGAGCAGTCCCCACGCTGGGCCTGCTGACGATCCTGGGCCTGATGATGGGCATCGGGCTGGAGGCGCCGCTCGCCGCGCTGGTCGTGCTCGCGATCCCGTCGCTCCTGGCCGGCGCGTACGCCGGCGTGGAGGCGGTGGCGCCCGACGTCGTCGACGCCGCCCGCGCGTCGGGGATGAGCGAGGCCCAGGTGATCCGCCAGGTGGAGCTGCCGCTCGCGATGCCGGTGCTGCTGGGCGGGGTCCGGGCCGCCACGCTGCAGGTCGTTGCCACGGCCACCCTGGCCGCCTACGTGTCCGACACCGGACTCGGCCGCTACCTCTTCGCCGGGCTCAAGACCCGCGACTACCCACAGATGCTCGCCGGCGCGCTGCTCGTGATCGCGCTGGCC
The DNA here is from genome assembly GCF_057158775.1 of Antribacter sp. NEAU-D49. NCBI lineage: Bacteria > Bacillati > Actinomycetota > Actinomycetes > Micrococcales > Promicromonosporaceae > Antribacter > Antribacter sp. NEAU-D49. The sequence continues at coordinate 91,159 of NZ_JBXTSN010000015.1, forward strand.
CTCGTGCTCGAGGCCGTCCTGGCCTCGATCCAGCGTGCCGCCGCACGGGCCGCGGCGCCCACGCACGAACGTCGCGCACGCGCGTGACGAACGAAAGGACACGGATGAACCGCCACACCCTCCGCACGGGCATCACCACCCTGCTCGGAGTCGCGCTCCTCGCAGGGTGCTCGTCCGAAGACCCGCTGACCGAGGAGCCGGCCGGCAGCACGGGCGAGACCATCGTCATCGGCTCCCAGGACTACTACTCCAACGAGATCATCGCCGAGGTCTACGCGCAGGCCCTCGAGGCGGGCGGCTACACGGTCGACCGTCAGTTCCGCATCGGGCAGCGTGAGGCCTACCTCCCGGAGATCGAGGCCGGGAGCATCGACCTGTTCCCCGAGTACACGGGCCCGCTCCTGCAGTACTGGGTTCCCGACACGTCGGCGCGCCTGGCGGACGACGTCTACGCCGAGCTGGGCGAGTCCACCCCCGAGGGTCTCCGGGTGCTCGACCAGTCCCCGGCCACCGACCAGGACGCGTACGTCGTCACGAGCGAGTTCGCCGAGCAGTGGGGCCTGGCCACCATCGACGACCTCGCCAAGGTCACCGAGCCGCTCACCCTCGGCGGCAACTCCGAGGGCGAGACCCGGCCCAACGGCCCGCGCGGCCTGGCCGAGACCTACGGCATCGAGGTGGGCTACACCCCCATCGAGGACAGCGGCGGCCCGCTGACCGTCAAGGCCCTCGAGGACGGTGACATCCAGATGGCGATCATCTACACCGCCGACCCGTCGATCCAGAAGAACGGGCTCGTCGCCCTCGAGGACACCAAGGGCCTGTTCCTCGCGTCCCACGTGGTGCCGCTCGCGAGCGACGACGTGGACGACGAGGCCGCCGCGATCATCGACGAGATCAGCGACACCATGACCGCGGAGGAGCTCGTCGGGCTCAACTCGCGCAGTGTCGAGGAGCAGCTCCCGGCCGCGACCATCGCGACGGACTGGCTGGAGGAGAAGGGCCTGGTCTGACCGGGCCGGGCTCCAGGCAGCAGAACGCCGAGACAGTGCCTCCGTCGGACGGAGGCACTGTCTCGGCGAGGGGGTCAGTGGGTCGTAGCCTTCTCCGACCCGGCGCCCGTGAGCGACCGCACCTCCATCTCGGCGAACTTCTCCGGGTGGTGCTTCTCCTTGCTCAGGTACGTGCCCACGATGCCGAGCACGAAGGCGAGCGGGATCGACACGATGCCCGGGTTGGACAGCGGGAAGATCGCAAAGTTCACCGACGTGTCGAGGATCATCGACGCGGAGGTCCCGTCGGGGTTGACCTTGCCCGACACGACCGGCGAGAAGAGGATCAGGCCGATGCACGAGATCAGGCCGCCGTACATCGACCAGAGCGCACCCGACGTGTTGAACCGCTTCCAGAAGAGCGAGTACACGATCGTCGGCAGGTTGGCCGACGCCGCCACGGCGAAGGCCAGCGCCACGAGGAACGCGATGTTCTGACCGTTGGCGAAGATGCCGCCGACGATCGCCACAGCACCGATGACGACGACGGTCCAGCGTGCGACCTTGATCTCGCCGTCGGGCGCGACCTGCCCCTTCTTGATGATCGAGGCGTAGATGTCGTGCGCAAAGCTCGTCGCGGCGGTGATGGTGAGGCCCGCGACCACCGCGAGGATCGTGGCGAACGCGACCGCCGAGATGATGCCGAGCAGGATCTCGCCACCGAGCGCGAACGCCAGGAGCGGGGCCGCCGAGTTGGCCTTGCCCGGTGCCGCGAGGATGGCCTCCGGCCCGACGAGCGCGGCGGCACCGTAGCCGAGAACCAGCGTGAACAGGTAGAAGATGCCGATCAGCCAGATGGCCCAGACCACCGAGCGGCGGGCCTCCTTGCCGTCCGGCACCGTGTAGAAGCGGGTCAGGACGTGCGGCAGACCGGCCGTGCCGAGCACGAGCGCCAGCGCGAGCGACAGGAAGTCGAGCTTGGACGTCTCGGAGACGCCGTACTGCATGCCCGGTTCGAGGATCGTCCGGCCGGCGTCACCCGAGTTGTCGACCGCGGCCTGCAGCAGGCCGGACAGGTTGAAGCCGTACTTCGCGAGCACCCAGATCGTGATGATGCCCGCACCGGCGATGAGCAGCACGGCCTTGATGATCTGCACCCAGGTGGTGCCCTTCATGCCGCCCACCAGCACGTACAGGATCATCAGCGCACCGACGACAGCGATGACGACGCTCTGGCCGGGCTTGTCCTCGATACCGAGGAGCAGGGCGACCAGGCCGCCCGCGCCCGCCATCTGCGCGAGCAGGTAGAAGAAGACCACCGTGAGGGTCGCGAGGGCCGCAGCCATGCGCACGGGGCGCTGCTTGAGGCGGAACGACAGCACGTCGGCCATGGTGAACTTGCCGGTGTTGCGCAGGAGCTCGGCGACGAGCAGGAGGGCCACGAGCCAGGCGACGAGGAAGCCGATCGAGTACAGGAAGCCGTCGTAGCCGTTGATGGCGATGGCGCCCGCGATGCCGAGGAAGCTCGCGGCCGACAGGTAGTCGCCCGCGATGGCGGTGCCGTTCTGCGGGCCGGTGAAGCTGCGGCCTGCGGCGTAGAAGTCCGCGGCGGACTTGTTCTGCTTCGACACCCGGAAGACGATGAACAGCGTCACCGCGACGAAGGCGCCGAAGATGGCGATGTTGAGGGTCGGGTTACCGATGTCGGTGGCCGGGGCGGCGGCCAGGATGACGGGGCTCATGCTGCCTCTCCCTCGATCTCGTCACGGATGGCTGCGGCGCGGGCGTCCAGCTTCTGGTTGGCCCACCGGGCGTAGATCATCGTGATGGCGAAGGTCGACACGAACTGCAGGAGGCCGAAGATCAGGCCGACGTTGATGTTGCCGATCACCGGCGTGCTCATGAAGTCGTGCGCGTAGGCCGCGAGGATCGCGTACAGGAAGTACCAGACGAGGAACAGCGCGGTCATCGGGAAGACGAAGTTCCGGAAGGTACGGCGCAGACCCTGGAACTCGTCCGAACTCTGTACTCGTTGATAGGCCGTCTCGGCGGGTTCTTCCGCCTGCACGTCGCTCATGACGCCTCCATTGGCTCATGCGGGCCACGCGGCCAACGCGCGGCCGGGCGCGTACTTCGCGCCCGGGGACAATGTGCCGTAGATCACCCTGCGATAGCAAACGTTTGCCACCGCGAGTTTGAATATTTGACCAAGCCGTAACACGGGCGTGCGCGGGCTCAGCCCCGGACGTACTCCAGGTCCGTGATCCCGCGCCCCGCAGCGTGCGCCTTGCGCTCGAAGCTCGTCAGGACCCGCCCCGGGAACCGCGGCGCGGCAGCGCCGGCCCCGTGCGCGTTGCGGAAGTGGCCCGAGGCCTCGATCACCTCGACCATCTGCTCCGCGTACTCCGCCCAGTCCGTGGCGAGCCGCCACGTCCCCCCGGGGCGCAGCGCCCGGGCGGCGAGCTGCGCGAACGACGCGTTGACGAGGCGGCGCTTGTGGTGCCGCGACTTGTGCCAGGGGTCGGGGAAGAACACCCACAGCTCGTCGAGAGAACCCTCGGGCAGGGCGCTGTCCAGCAGCTCGGCGGCGTTCGCCTGCACGAGGCGCAGGTTCGGGAGTCCTTCCTGCGCGAGCTCGCGGCCCGCGCGCTCCGCGCGCACGACGGTCTGCGCCAGACCGGGCTCGTAGACCTCGACGGCGAGGAAGTCGCGGTCGGGACCGGACGCCGCAGCCGCCGCGACGCACTCCCCCAGGCCCGAGCCGATCTCCAGGACCAGCGGCGCGGTCCGCCCGAAGGCTCCCGCGACGTCGAGCTCCCAGCCGCTCTCGACCGAGGTACGGGCGATCGCCCGCGGCACGTCGATCAGGTACGCGTCACGCCGGGTGTCCCAGGCGCGCTGCTGCTTGTCCGTCAGCCTGCCGCTGCGCCGCACGAACGAGACGGGCTGCTTGCGGAAGCGGGACAGGTCGGGGGGCGCGGTCTGACTCACGCATCAAGGGTACGGGCGCCACGCCCGTACCCCCGCGAGATCTAGCCCGCCGTCTTCTGGGTCACGGTGTAGCTGAGCGCGGTGACGCCGCTCTGGTCCGCCGAGACCACGAGGACCTGGTAGTCGTCCTTCTCGAGGAGCCCCATCCCGGTCATGCCCTCCGGCTCGGCGAAGCCCGCGGCGGTGAGCGCGTCACGCGCGGCGGTGGTGGCCTCGTCCGCCGTGCCGTCGTACTCCAGGGCGACGATCCACATCTTGCCCGTGCCCGTGTCGCTGCCGACGCCGTGGGAGATCTTGCCGTCGACGAGCGGGACCACGTCCTCGGGGAAGTCGGCGGGCAGGCTGCCGCCGGTCTGGACGTCCACGTCCTCGCCGGTCTGCTGCTCGACGGCGTTCTCGACCGCACCCTCCACCACGTCCTGCGGGCTGCAGGCGGCGAGCGCCGCCGTGAGGGCTGCTGCGGCGAGGAGGACGGTGGCCCGGCGCACCGGGCGCACGACGCTGCGGTTCATGGTTCGAGGGTCCCATGCGGCCGCCGTCGCCCGCTCCCTCGCACCGGGGTGAATTGCCGGCAACCGATGAGTTCGGCACATGGCCCCGGTCTCTTCTCCCAGGGGCACAGCAGTGCCCGGCAGACCGGCAGAGGAGTCACCATGACCGACCCGAAGACCGCCACGCTCGACGTCCCGGGCGCCGTGCTCACCTACGACGTGCGGCCCGCCGAGACGGCAGGCGACGAGACGCCCCTCCTCCTCGTCGGCTCGCCGATGGGCGCGGCGGGCTTCACGACCCTCGCGACCCACTTCACCGACCGCACGGTGGTCACGTACGACCCGCGCGGCATCGAGCGGAGCACGGTCGAGGCGGGCACGTCCCCCGCCACACCGCACACGCACGCCGACGACCTGCACCGGCTCGTCGCCGAGCTGGGCGGCGGACCGGTGGACGTCTTCGCGTCGAGCGGCGGCGCGGTGAACGCCCTCGCCTGGGTCGAGGCCCACCCGGATGACGTGCGCACCCTCGTGGCGCACGAGCCGCCGGTCCCCCGGGTGCTGCCCGACGGCGACGCGGCGCACGCAGCCATGATCGACATCCACCGGACGTACCTGGCCAAGGGTCTGGGGCCCGCGATGGCGCAGTTCATCACCATCGTGTCGCACGAAGGACCGATCCCCCAGGACTGGGCGGAGCAGAACACGCCTGACCCGGCCATGTTCGGGCTGCCCACCGAGGACGACGGCTCGCGCGACGACGTGCTCCTCGGCGTGAACCTGGCCACGCTCCCCGGCTACGTCCCGGACACCGACGCGATCCGCGCCGCCGGGACGCGGGTCGTCGTCGCGCGCGGCGAGGAGTCCGGCGCCCAGCTCGCCGCCCGTGGCGCCGACGCCGTCGCCGCGCTGCTCGGCACGGAGCCCGTGCTCTTCCCCAGCGACCACGGGGGTTTCCTGGGCGGTGAGTACGGCCAGACGGGCGAGCCCGACGCCTTCGCCGCCCGCCTGCGCGAGGTGCTCTGAGCGGCAGGCGACGAGCCCGCGAGAGCCGAGCGGCCGGCGTCGGACCAGGGGGCCCGACGCCGGCCGCTCACCTCCGCGACCAGGTCGCCGAGGCCGTGGCTACTTCTTGGGGGCCGTCGTGAAGTACGACGGCGACGCCGT
>NZ_JBXTSN010000015.1:96809-119663 GCF_057158775.1 Antribacter sp. NEAU-D49
CGCCGTCGTCACCCCGCCGCCCGTGCTGCGGGCGGTGACCACCCACGCGTAGGTGGTGCCGGGCTTGAGCCCGGCCCACTGCACGGAGGCCACCGAACCGGAGGCCACCGTGGCCGACCCGACCACGGACACCGGGTCGTAGACCACCACGGAGTCCGTGGCGAACGACGTGGTGCGCGACGTCAGGTCCACGGGCAGCACCATGTTGTCCTCGAGACCGTTGTAGCGCTGGTCCTCGTCGTACTCCGTGGCGCCGAACTCGCCGAGCATCGGCGAGTAGGTGTCCACGATCATCTCGCCGCGCTCCACGTCGAACTGGAGCATCCGGAAGAACGACGCGCCGAGCCGCAGGCGGGTCGCCGGGTCCGCGTAGTGCCCGCCCAGGCCCACCTGGCCGGCCGGCACCGTGTAGAACTGGTAGTCCGCGAGGAGCTCGACCACGCCGTGGCCCACCTCGCCGACCTGCGGCTTCACGTTGGTACCCACGCCGTGGCGGTGCCCGGCCAGGATGAGGAACACGTTGGGGTTGTCCTCGACCACGGTCTTGTAGAGCATCGGGCCGTCCGTGCCGCCGTACGCGGCGCCACGGCCGTCGGCCGCGCTGGAGGGCTCCAGGTAGTCGTGCGTGAGCACGATGGCGTTGCGGTCCGGGAACCGCTTCAGGATCGAGTCGGCCCACTCGGCCTCGTCGCGCGTGACGCCGTACGACAGACCCACCACCACGAAGTCGAGGCCTCCGGCCGAGAACAGGTCGTAGTGGTTCTGGTTGTCGCCCTCGCGCCAGGGGCCGCCGTACTCGGCGTGCTCCCACGCCTGCGACAGCGCCGCGTACCGGTCGGGGCCGTAGTACTGGTTGTACAGGGTGCCGTCGGTGCCCGACTGGTTGTCGTGGTTGCCCGCGACCACGCCGTTCGGCACGCCCGCGTCGTCGAGCACCCGCTGCTGCTCCGAGGAGAACTCGAACTCGCCCAGGATCTGCTGCTCCAGCTCGGGCGTCGCGGGCTTGCGGATGTTGTTCTCGATGATGTCGCCGGTGTGCGCCACGTACGAGATCTTGCGGTCCTCGGCGTTCTCGGCGACCCAGTCCACGATCCCGGAGTAGGCGGACGCCCAGACCGCGCGCTCCTCGGCGGTGTCGTGCTCCACCGCACCCTCGGAGAGGTACTGCGTGTCGGTGAAGTGCACGATCGAGAAGTCGTAGTCCTCGGGGTCGGCGAAGCCGTCCGGGTCTCCGGGCTCGATGTCGTCGGCGAACGGGTCCTCGCCCGTGACCAGCACGTGCACCTGCTGCCCGTCCACGTGCGCCGCGGGGTCCACAGCGGACTCGAGCACCGTGGCTCCCTCGACGGCGCCGCGCGCCCGCCCGAGGAGGTCCCAGGCACCGTCGACGACGTCCCACGCGTAGAGCGACGCGAGACGCTCCGGGTCAACGGTGCCCTCCCAGCGCAGCACCGGCGCCTCGACGCCGCCCTTCACCTGCACGTCGAAGCGCTGGTAGGTGACGTCCCGCCCGGCGGGCGCCGCCACCGACCTCCCGTCGCCGGGGGCCAGGTCCTTGGTACGGCCGAGGTTCTTCTCGCCCGGCACGGCGAGCGTGGTGGGCACGGACTCCGCGGTCCCGGACCAGGCCTGGTTCGGCGTGAGGATCTCCGCCTGCGAGAACGTCGCGGTGACGTCCCCGCCGTCGGGCTCCGCGACCGTGGCCGAGAGCGTGACGGTGCCGGCCTGGTCGGTCGCGCCGGTCGCGGGCGCGAGGTCCGTGGGCACGTCGGGGATGCCGGCGCTGGTGAACCGGACCTCCCGCGTGGCGGCGTTGCCGAGGCCGTCCGTCGCCGACACCGCGAGGACGTGCTCGCCAGCCGGCAGGCCCGGGCCCACCAGGTCGCCGAGCGACACCGCGGCGCCGTCGAGCGTCACGTCCGGCCCGGAGACCACGCCGGACGCGTCGTCGAGCGTGACCGCGAGCGGCACGCTCGACGTCAGCACCTCACCGGCCGCGGGGGACGACGACGCCACGACAGGCGCGCTGTTGTCGGTGACGAGGGTGCGCGTGGCGGTCTCGCCGGTGGTCGACGTGGCCTCGACCAGGTGCCGGCCGTCGGGGAGCCGCGTGGTGTCGACCTCGGCACGCAGGCCGCGGGCCTCGCCGTCCACGAAGAACACGAGGTCCACCTCGGTCATCGGGTTCACGTTGTCGCCGCAGTTGCCGTCGCCCATGGCGTACGTGCTCAGGACGGCCGCCTGCGTGGCGGTGCCCTGCGCGGGCGTGAGCGTCACCGCCGACAGCGAGTAGTCGTCGCGGTTCTGGCCGCAGGAGCCGGGGAAGGTGCCCGTCACGACGTCGATCCGGTTCCAGCCGGGGCTGAGGAGCGCGTTGGGGAGGGTGATCTCGACGCGCTCGCTGACGTAGTCGCGGTCGTCGAGGAAGACCTGCTCGCCGTTCACGAGGAGGTAGCTGCGGTAGCGCGCCTCCATCGAGTTGGTACCGATGGTGAACGCGAGGGTCGCGTCGCCGTCACCGAGGGCGGGCTGGACGTGGGTGGCCGGGGCGTCGATGGTCCAGGTGTGCTCCACCTGGCGCGGCGCGCTGCTGCTGCCGCAGTTCCCGTCGCCCAGCCCGTACGACGGCTGCACGCCGTGACCGGTCACCGTGGCGCCGTCGAGCGCGAGGGCCAGGTTCGAGATCGTGAAGTCGTCCCGGTTGTTACCGCAGCTGGTGCGGTAGTCGCCGGTCACGACGGCGATCGTGTTGTCGCCGGGCACCAGCAGCCGCCCCGGGATCGTGACGTCCACGCGCTCGTTCACGTGGTCGCCGCCGAGCTCGACGCGCGCGCCGTTCACGAGGAGGTAGTTGTGGTAGACGTCGTCGATCGAGTTGAAGCCCACGTCGAACGAGAACGTCGCGGCCGCGGTGCCCAGGGTGGCGGGCGTGGGCGGCTCGGCGCCGTCGATCGTGAGGGACGCGGTGCCGCCCTCGCCGTCGGCGGGCGCCGCGGCCGTGACGACCTGCGTGCCGCTGACGAGCGTGCCGTCGGCGGGGGTGACTCGCGGCGCGCCGGCGGGCGCGTTGTTGACGGTGACCGTGTGGGCCGTGGCCGCCCCGGACGCCGTCCGCGCCTCGACCACGTGCTGCCCGTTGGCGAGGGTCGTCGTGTCCACGTCGGCGGTCAGGCCGGTGGTGCCCTGCGGGTCGCCGAGGACGAAGAAGCTGAGCTCCGCCCGCAGCAGGAGGGACGTGTTGGTGCCGCAGCTGCCGTCGCCGAACGCGTAGGAGAACTCGTTCTCCTCGCCGTCGGCGATCTCGCCGAGCAGGGTCAGGCCGAAGTCGGACAGCACGAAGTCGTCGTAGTTGCTGCCACAGCTCGTCGTGATGGCGCCCACGACGACCTCGACCGTGTTCTCACCGGTGACAAGGTGCTCGTTCGGGATCTCGAGCGTGACGACCTCGCTGACGGCGTCGCCGAGGTCGACCCGGAAGTCGCCGTTGACGAGGACGTGGCTGCCGTACCGGGCCTCGGTCGAGTTGCTACCGACGGTGAAGGTCAGCCGGGAGGAGCCCACCGTCGGGGTCGCGCCCGCGACGGGCGCGCCGTCGATCGTCAGCGCCGTCACGTCGTCGCCGCCGGCGAACGGCGTGGCCGCCACGGTGGTGGTTCCTTCGACGAAGGCGCCCTCCGCAGGCACCAGCCCCGGGGTGCCCGACGTCGGCGTCGTGGGCCCGGGCGTGAGCGTCGGCTCAGGCTTCGCCTCGGCGCCGGTGCCGGCGCCGGCCTGGGCCTGGGGGCCGGCCTCCGCGCCGGCCGTGGGCGTGGGCGTGGCCGGGGTGGACGCGGCCGCAGCGGCGACCCCGCCGCCGAGCAGCGCGGCGAGCGTCACCGCGGCGACGAGCCCCACCTGCTCTCGGCGGCGAGGGTGCCCGCCTCGTCTGGTTGTGGTCGACCGCATGGTCGCACCCGTCCTTCCTGTCGTCATCGAGGGAGGGCGCGACTGAGCGCACCCGACGGGTCACCGTGCACCGCACGGGTGAACATGGGGAATGCCTCAGGCGACGACCAGGAGAACTGTGGGACACGCCCGGTCTCGTGGCCCGCGACGGGGGCCGCCGAACCGCCGGTGAGAACAACCTTGTGCAGGCAACCAGGGCTGGTTGCCTGCACAAGGTTGTTCTCGTCCCGCCAGCCGGGGTCGCGGCCCGGGCATGCAAGAGGCCCCCGGCGACTGCCGGGGGCCTTGCGAGGTGCGCCATCTAGGACTTGAACCTAGAACCCGCTGATTAAGAGTCAGCTGCTCTGCCAATTGAGCTAATGGCGCGTGCGACGGAAAGGTTACCAGGCCCGAGGACCGACGGCGTCACCTTTTCCGTGACGAGGCCCTCGACCTGGTGGAGGAGGGCCTCGCTGGTGCGCCATCTAGGACTTGAACCTAGAACCCGCTGATTAAGAGTCAGCTGCTCTGCCAATTGAGCTAATGGCGCGTGCGACGGAAGGAAACACTACCAGGAGCGTGGGCCCCGTCGGAACTCAGGGTGCCGCCGCAGCTCTGTGACCTGCACGACAACCGGCCCGACGAGCCGGGTCACAGGTACAGGCCGGTCGCGCCCTCCGCCTCCTGCACCTGGGCGACGCCGTGCACGTCGCGTTCGCGCAGCAGCACGTAGTCGGTGCCGCCCAGCTCCACCTCGGCGCGGTCCTCCGGGTCGAACAGGACCCGGTCTCCCACCGCCACCTGGCGCACGTGCTCCCCCGCCGCCACCACGACGGCCCAGGCGAGCCGCTTGGGCCCGACGGCGGTGGCGGGGATGACCAGCCCGGAGGTGGACTGGCGCTCCGACGCGTCGATCTCGGGCTGGACCAGGAGGCGGTCGTGCAGCATGCGGATCGGCAGGTCGCCCGGCGTGACGTCCGCGCCGGACGAGGAGGGGTTCTTCACAGCGGTGCTCACAGGTCCAACGCTACGTGACGCCGACCCCTCTCCTTCCCCCGGATACGCTCAGGACAAGACCATCGAAGGAGCATCGTGACCACTCAGCTGGACGCCGGGGACAAGGCCCCCGAGTTCACCCTGCCGACCGCCGACGGCTCGACGGTCAGCCTCGCCGACCTGCGCGGCGCCGCGGCCAACGGCGTCATCGTCTACTTCTACCCGGCCGCGAGCACGCCCGGCTGCACCAAGGAGGCGTGCGACTTCCGCGACTCCCTGGCGTCCTTGCAGGGCGCCGGCTACGCCGTGGTGGGCATCTCGCCCGACCCGGTGGCCAAGCTCGCGAAGTTCGCGGCGGACGAGTCGCTGACGTTCCCGCTCGCGGCGGACGAGGACCACGCCGTCCTCGAGGCCTACGGCGCGTGGGGCGAGAAGCAGAACTACGGCCGGACGTACACGGGCGTGATCCGCTCCACGGTGGTGGTGGGGCCCGACGGCACCGTCGCCCTCGCGCAGTACAACGTGAAGGCGACCGGCCACGTGGCCCGGCTGCGCAAGGCACTCGGCCTGGACTGACCGACGACGCCGGGCGGCCCGCCTCTCCTCGGGCCGCCCGGAGAACCGGCGCTCGTGCACGGTCCGTCGTAGCGTCGAAGGGATGGCGCCCACGCGGAACCCGCGTCAGGCGGACCCGGTCGAAGAAGACGGGCGGGACGCCGTCGGGCACGATCGCAAGGAGAGAACCATGTTGCGCAGGAAGCTCACCGGGACGTTCACCGCCCTGGCCATGGCCGGGACGCTCGCGATGCTGCCCGCGGCGGCGGCGGCGTCCGCCGCGCCGGCCCCTGCGGCCGGCCCGGTCGCCGCCGCACCGGCCCCGGCGCCCACCACGCAGGCCGTGACCGGAACGTTCCAGGGACTCCCGTTCGTCGGTGAGGTCAGCGACCTCACGGCGCAGACCGTCGACGGCGTGCTGACCCTCACGGGCACGATCACCGGGACCGGCCTGCCGGCCGAGGGCACCGACTTCACGGCCGTCGTCCAGGACGTCCAGGCCGACCAGGCGTGCGACATCCTCAACCTGGACCTGGGCCCGCTGCACCTGGACCTGCTGGGCCTCGTGGTCGACCTGGAGCCGGTGGTGCTCGACGTCACCGCGGTGCCGGGCGCTGGCAACCTGCTGGGGAACCTGCTGTGTGCCGTCGCCGGGCTCCTGGACCGCACCGGCGGGGCGGGCGGCGCCCTCAACGGCGTCGTCGCGCTGCTCAACCGCCTGCTGACGGGCCTCGGCCTCTGACACGTCCGCGAGACGGCCGACGCCGGTCCGCGCGCCGCCGGCCGGCGGCGCGCGGACCGGCGTCGTCGTGCTGCGGGGGTGCGCGAGGCGGGACTCGAACCCGCACGCCCGAAGGCACTGGAACCTAAATCCAGCGCGGCTGCCAGTTACGCCACTCGCGCGCGGGCCAAGTCTAGAGCCCGTCAGAGCAGGCGGCCCACGTGCGCCATCGCCTGCTTCACGAGCACGCCCTGGCCGTTGGCCATCTCGGCCTGCACCGCCTCGCCGCACGCCTCCTCCGGAGTCATCCACGCGAGGTCGAGCGCATTCTGCTGCGGCCGGCAGTCGCCGGTCACCGGCACCACGTAGGCGAGCGACACCGCGTGCTGGCGCGGGTCGTGGTACGCCGTGATGCCCGGTGTCGGGAAGTACTCGGCCACGGTGAACGGCTGGGGCGACGGCGGCACCTGCGGCAGCGCGACGGGACCGAGGTCCTTCTCGATGTGCCGCAGCAGCGCGTCGCGGATCCGCTCGTGATACATCACGCGCCCGGATACGAGGGCCCGGGTGATCACGCCCTGGGTGTTCACCCGCAGGAGCAGGCCCACCGCCACCACGTCGCCCGACTCGTCGACCCGCACGGGGACCGCGTCCACGTAGACCAGGGGCAGCTGCGCGCGGACCACTGCGAGGTCCTCGTCGGTGAGCCAGCCCGAGGCCTGGGTGGTGTCGCGGTAGAAGTCGTCCGCCGGGTAGTCCGCTGTGTCCGTCACGGGGTCCGTTGTACCAGGTCCGCATCACGTCGGTGTGGCGCGCTCGCCGGGAATAGCCGCCGTGGGGCTGACGCTGCACCGGAGGAACATCTTCGGGAAGGAACCCTTATGCCGACCATCGAGGTCACCGACGCCACGTTCGACCAGACCGTCGCCGAGAACGACATCGTCCTGGTGGACTTCTGGGCCACCTGGTGCCCGCCGTGCCGCATGTTCGGGCCGGTGTTCGAGGCCTCCTCGGAGGCGAACCCCGACATCGTCCACGCCAAGATGGACACCGACGCCGAGCCCGGCATCGCCACCGCAGCGCAGGTCACGTCGATCCCCACGCTGATGGCGTTCCGCGAGGGCATCCTCGTGTTCCGCCAGGCCGGCGCGCTGCCCGCGCCCGCGCTCGCCCAGGTCGTGGAGGCCGTGAAGGGCCTCGACATGGACGCGGTGCGCAAGGAGCTCGAGAGCTCCGAGCCGGAGGCGCACAGCCACTAGCGCGGCGCGAGCTCCAGGCTCCGCCAGTCCGCGAGGTCCTCGCGCATCCGGCGGTCGTGGGTGGCCACCACCACGGCCGCCGGGGTGACGCGCAGAGCCCGGGTCAGCTCGTCGACGAGGTCGATCGACAGGTGGTTGGTCGGCTCGTCGAGGAGCAGCACGTGGGGCGCGTGCAGCAGCGCCCGGGCGAGCTCGAACCGCCGCCGCTGCCCCACGGAGAGCTCGCCGAGCGGCCGCTCGAGGTCCTCCTCGGACAGCAGGCCGAGGAACGCCACCGGCACCACGTGGTCGGGGTCCAGCTCGCCGGCGCTGAGCAGGGCGAGCGCCTCGTCCGCGTACGTGTCGAACCCGGTGCGCCGGGCCGCCTCGCCCGCCAGCGGGGCGCTCTCCTGCATCACGACGCCGATCCGGGCGCCGGGCACCACCGTGCGGGTGCCGCGCCCCAGCGGCAGCGTGCCGCCGAGAGCCGCGAGCAGGGTGGACTTCCCCGTGCCGTTCGCCCCCGTGATGAGCAGGCGGCCCGACGGCGGGACGGCGATCCTCGTGCCCGGCAGGTCCAGCCGGCCGTCCACGTGAGGGCTGCGCACCTCGACCACGGGGGCGGCGGGGTCCCAGCCCGGTGACATGGCGGGCAGGTCGGGGAACGCCAGCTCCACCGGCGGGACGGGCACCTCGATGGCCTCGGCCTCGAGCTTCTGCACCAGCCGGTCGGCGGCCTTGACGTGGATGCGCGCCCGGGTGGCGCGCCGGTGCTTCTGCGAGCCCTTCTCGGGCCGCCACTCGTCGGACAACCCCTCGTAGGACGCGTCGAGTCGCTCGGCGAGCGCCGCCGCCCGCTTGCGCTCCGCCCGGTAGCGCTGCCGCCAGCGGTGCAGCGCCTGCGACTTCGCGAACCGGTACGAGAGGTAGCCGGGCTGCCCGTAGAGCACGGGCTTCCCGTCCCACGACGGGTCGAGGTCGAGGATGGCGGTGGCCACGTCGTCGAGCAGCTCCCGGTCGTGGGTGACGACGACGAGGCCGCCACGCCAGGCGACGAGCTCCCCGGTGAGGTACTCGATCGCGGAGTCGTCGAGGTGGTTGGTGGGCTCGTCGAGCAGGAGCAGGTCGGACCGCTCGGCCAGGCGGCACGCGAGCCGCACCCGGTAGCGCTGGCCCACGCTGAGCTCGACGAGGGGCTGTCCCAGGTCCCGCGTGGCGCCCAGGCGGGTGAGTGCGACGTCCACGCGCCGGTCCGCGTCCCAGGCGGCGAGGTGCTCGACCCGGGCGAGCGTGCGGCCCAGCTCGGCGAGGTCGCCGGTGTCGTGGTCGAACGCCGCTGCCGCGGCCTCGAGGGCCGCCGCCGCCTGACGGAGCCCGTCGAGCGTGGCCGACACCAGGTCGCCCACGGTCTGGTCCTGCGCCACATGGAGCTCCTGCTCCACGAGGGCGACGGTGCCCTGGCGGCGCACCTCTCCGCTCTTGGGGGCGAGCGACCCGGCGAGCAGGTGCAGGAACGTCGACTTGCCCGAGCCGTTCTCGCCGACCACGCCGAGCCGCGTCCCGTCGGACACCGTCACGCTCACCCCGTCGAGGACGGGCCGCCCCGGGTAGGTGAAGGCAAGGTCCTGGGCCACGAGGTGCATGCCTCCAGCCTACGTACCGCAACGCCGAGGTAGTGCGCCCGTCCTCCCTCTCCCGCCACGTCACCGCAGCGGGACCGGACGAGCGCACCACCTCGGCGTCGGCGAACCCCTCAGGTCAGAGGCCGGAAGCCGTGCTGTAGAGGCTCTGCGCCACGGAGCCCAGGTACGGGCCGAACATGTAGTTCCGCAGGCCCGAGTACCCGAACGAGTTGACCGAGCCCAGCGTGCCGAGGCCGGTCGCGGTGTCGTAGCCGGCGAACCACGGCCCGCCGGACGAGCCGCCCGTCATGTTGCACGACAGGGCGTGGTCCTGGCTGCCACCCCACGTGTCGGCCATGGTGGCACCGTGGCACCAGGCGATGTCCGTGCCGTCGTACGGCCGGGCGGCCGGGTAGCCGAACGAGTACATGTACTGCCCGCGCGGCTGGTTGAAGGCGATGCCCTGGCTGCCCACGACGTCCGTGAGGTGCTGGCCGCCCACCGTGTTCATGACGGCGAAGCCGATGTCGTAGTCGAAGTTGCCGCTGTCACGCCACTGCGTCGTGGTCACGAGCTGCCGGGCGGTGAACGTGCCGTAGGGGCGCGCACCGTCGTCGTACGCCGGGACGAACGCGAAGTTCGTGGCGTACTCCCCGGGACCCTCGTTGAGGCAGTGGCCCGCGGTCAGCACCACGTCCTTGTTGCCCGACGTCACCGCGCTGCCCGAGCACACGTAGTTGGTGCCGCCGAGCGTGAAGAAGACCTTGCCGGTGGTGGCGACCACCGCGCCCCCGCCCGTGTAGTAGTCCCCGAGGAAGCCGCTGCCGCCGCCGGGCTTGTCCGGCTTGGCCTTGCCCTCGGGCTGCCCCTGCGGAGCCACGACGGTGGGCGTCCCGACGGCGACCTCACCACCGGCCCGGCTCTTGTCCTTGTTGTTGACCAGGACCTCGGCCGGCGTCGCGTCGCGCATGCGCTCCGCGGTCCAGTACTCGACGACCTTGTCGTGGGCCGCACGGGTCGTCGCGGCGGCGTGCACCGCCACGTCCGAGGCGTTCGGGTTCGGCTCGGCCTGGGAGGGCGCCACCAGGGCCACGGCGGCGGTACCGGTCAGCGCCATCGCTGCCAGCCCGCCGAGCACGGTGCGGGAGAAGTTCCTGCGCATGCTGTCTCCTTCGTGAGGGTTCCCGCCGAACGGCGGGGCACCCAGAATCCTGGTCACGGCGTGAGTCTGCAACAGGTGCGCCACGTATCCGGGCTGTTAATTTCCGTTCGGGCCGGCCGCCACGAGGCGGGCAGGGGCCGGACGGCGGGCCGGGCAGGGCGCGCCGGATACGCTCAGGACCGTGAAGAACTCCCCCGTGTGGCCGGCCGTCGCCGCGGACACCGTCAGCGTCGTGGCATTCACCCTCATCGGCATCGCCTCGCACGACGGGTCCCTGGGCGAGGCGTTCGCACGCGTGGTGTGGCCGTTCGCCGTCGGCGCCGCCGTGGGCTGGGCCTGGACGCGCGCGTGGCGCTCGCCCGACCGGGTCTGGCCCGTCGGCGTGCTCGTCTGGTTCACCACCGTGGTGCTCGGCCTGATCCTGCGTGCCCTCGCCGGTGACGGTGTCGCGTGGTCCTTCGCCGTCGTCACCGCCGTCTTCCTCGCGATCACGATGGTCGGGTGGCGCGCCCTCGTCACCGGCCTGCGCCGCGCCGCCGAGCGATCCTCCGCCGCCTCCTGACCGCGTGGTCCGCGTCACGCGTGGCGCGGGTCACGGGTCGCTCCCCGGGCAACAGGTCACGACTAGGCTTCCTCGGGTGAACGACGCGCCCATCGGGATCTTCGACTCGGGAGTCGGCGGGCTGACCGTCGCCCGAGCCATCCTCGACCAGCTGCCCCACGAGCAGGTGCTGTACCTCGGCGACACCGAGAACAGCCCCTACGGGCCCAAGCCCCTCGCCGCGGTGCGTGCGATGGCGCTCGCGGTCATGGACCGCCTGGTGGACGACGGCGTCAAGATGCTCGTCATCGCCTGCAACTCCGCGTCCTCCGTGGCGCTGCGCGACGCGCGGGAGCGTTACACGGACCGTCGCGGCATCCCCGTGGTCGAGGTGATCCTCCCCGCGGCGCGCACCGCCGTCACCGCCACGCGCAGCGGCCGGATCGGCGTCATCGGCACCAAGGCCACCATCCGGTCGCGCGCCTACGACGACGCGTTCGCCGTCGCCCCCGGGCTGAGCCTCACCACCGCGGCGTGCCCGGAGTTCGTGCGTCTTGTCGAGGACGGCCAGACCTCGGGTGACGAGGTGCTGAAGTACGCCCACGAGTACCTCGACCCGGTGCGCGAGGCCGGCGTGGACACCCTCGTGCTCGGCTGCACGCACTACCCGCTGCTCGCAGGCGCCATCTCGTACGTGATGGGAGAGGGCGTGACCCTCGTGTCGAGCGCCGACGAGACAGCCAAGGACGTGTACCGCAACCTCGTGGAGCACGGGCTGGAGCGCTCCCCGGAGGCGGGGCCGCCCGAGCACCGCTTCCTCACCACCGGCAGCGCCGCGCCGTTCTCGGTGCTCGCCCGCCGGTTCCTCGGGCCCGAGGTCAGCCTCGTGGAGGCCGTCTGATGCGTCTCGTGACCGTCGGCGTGTCCGGCTCCTTCCCCGGCCCCGGTTCGCCCGCCTCCACCTACCTGCTGCAGGTCCCGGCCGACGTCGCCGCGGCGGCCGGCCATGAGGAGCGCGACTGGAGCGTCGTGCTCGACCTCGGTAACGGAGGGCTCGGGGCACTGCAGTCCCTGGTGGACCCGCTCGAGCTCGACGCGGTGGGGATCTCCCACCTGCACCCCGACCACTGCGCCGACCTCTCCGGGCTCTACGTCTACCTGCGCTACCACCCTGAGCGAGGGTCCCTGCGCACGGGCAACGGCCGACGGCTGCCCGTCTTCGCCCCGTCGGGCGCGGCGGAGCGCGTCGCCCTCGCCTACGGGTTGAGCGAGGGCGAGTCCATGGACGCCGACTACGACTTCCGCGTCTGGTCGCCCGGCTCCGCCGTGAAGGTAGGACCGTTCACGCTCGAGCCGTACCGGGTGTTCCACCCGGTGGAGGCGTACGGCGTGCGCGTCACCGCCCCGTCGTCCGTGAGCCCGGGCGAGCAGGTCACCCTCGCGTACACCGGCGACACCGACCGCTGCGACGGCGTCGTCGCCCTGGCCCGCGACGTCGACCTCCTGCTCTCCGAGTCCGCCTTCGTGGAGGGCCGCGACGACGGCGTCGAGCCCGGCATCCACCTCACCGGCCGGCGTGCGGGCCTCGTGGCGTCCGACGCCGGAGCCCGCCGCCTCCTGCTCACCCACCTGCCCGTCTGGAACGACCCCGCCGCCTCCGTCGCGGAAGCGCGCGAGGTGTACGACGGTCCCATCGACGTGGCGACGCCGGGAGCGGTGTACCTGCTCTGACCCGCAGCGCCCCGGCGGTTAGGGTGGTCGCGTGACCTCCACTCCCCCCGCTGTCCTGCGCGCCGACGGGCGCACCCCCGACCAGCTCCGCCCGGTGACCATCACCCGCGGCTGGCTCGACGAGGCCGAGGGCTCGGTGCTCGTCGAGTTCGGCCGCACGCGCGTGCTCTGCGCCGCCTCGTTCACCGAGGGCGTGCCGCGCTGGCGCAAGGGCTCCGGCGAGGGCTGGGTCACCGCCGAGTACGCGATGCTGCCGCGCGCCACGTCCACCCGGTCCGACCGCGAGAGCGTCAAGGGGCGCGTCGGCGGCCGCACCCACGAGATCTCCCGCCTCATCGGGCGCTCGCTGCGCGCGATCATCGACGTCTCGGCCCTCGGCGAGAACACGATCGTCCTCGACTGCGACGTGCTCCAGGCCGACGGCGGCACCCGCACCGCCGCGATCACCGGCGCCTACGTGGCGCTCGCCGACGCCGTGGCCTGGGGCAAGCGCCACGGCCACATCAAGGGTGGCAAGCAGGTCCTCACCGACACGGTGGCCGCGGTGAGCGTCGGCATCATCGACGGCGTCCCCATGCTCGACCTGCCGTACGTCGAGGACGTGCGCGCCGAGACGGACATGAACGTGGTCGTGACCGGCTCGGGCACGTTCGTCGAGGTGCAGGGCACGGCCGAGCACGCGCCGTTCGACCGGGCCGAGCTCGACGCGCTGCTCGACCTGGCGGTGGCGGGCACCGCCCAGCTCACCGCGATCCAGCAGGCCGCCCTGGCGCAGGAGCTGCGGTGACGTCGGCGCGGCTGGTCATCGCCACCCACAACCGCAAGAAGCTCGTCGAGCTCACGGCCATCCTGGCGGAGGCCGGCCTCGACATGGGCGAGGGCGCCGTGGCCACGGCCGGTGACCTGGGGGCTCCCGAGCCGGTCGAGGACGGCGTGACGTTCGCCGAGAACGCCCTCCTCAAGGCCCGCGCACTGGCGCAGGCAACCGGGCTGCCGTCGGTCGCCGACGACTCCGGCCTCGCCGTGGACGTGCTGGGCGGGGCACCCGGCATCTTCTCCGCCCGCTGGTCCGGCCGGCACGGCGACGACTCCGGCAACCTCGAGCTGCTCCTCGCCCAGCTGTCCGACGTGCGCGACGAGCACCGCGGCGCCGGCTTCGTCTGCGCCGCGGCGCTCGTGACGCCGGACGGGCACGAGGAGGTGCGCCTCGGGGAGATGCGGGGCGTGCTGCTGCGTGCGCCGCGCGGGACCAACGGGTTCGGGTACGACCCCATCCTCGTACCCGACGAGCAGGCGGCCCCCGGCGGCCGTTCCGCCGCCGAGCTCGATCCCGCGGAGAAGAACGCGATCAGCCACCGCGGCAAGGCGTTCCGCCTGCTCGCCCCCGCGGTCCTGGCGGCACTGACACCTTCCGCGCCGACACAGTAACCTCGTCCGACGAAGGCACTGTCTCGGCACGAGCTTCGGCGTCTCGGCACGAGCTTCGGCGGTGAGCGCCTGAGACCTACTCCGGCTCGGGGCCCGGGTCCATCCCGGCGCTGCGGCGGAGGTCGGCCAGCATCACGTCGACCAGGCTCTCCAGGGCGATGCCCGTGATCACGAAGACGCCCGCCCAGAACCGGGCGGCCGCGCGCTCGTCGTCGGCCACCGGCACGTCGTTGCCGGCCTCGTTCTCCCACATGACCTGGTCGGTCAGCCGCTCGACGTCCTCGTCGGAGTCGAGGCGCAGGCGCTCGGCGATGACGAGCCGGACGTCGTTGAGCGCGCCCGAGATCATGGCGGCGTCCTCCCGCCGGACCCGCACCGGCTGGGACGCGCCGTGCCGGCCCGCCTGGGCGAGCGCCCGCTCCGGGGCGTCGCGCGGGTCCAGCAGGTCGGCCAGGGCCTCCAGGCGGGCGACCTTCGCCTGGGCGAGGTCGGCCTGCGTGAGGTGACGGAACTCCGCCGCGACGTCCGGGTCGTCCTTGCTCGCGTCGGGCAGCAGCCGCAGCACGGCCGGGTCGGACGGCACGCGGGCCACACCCGTGAGGCCGGTCATGCGCGCCAGCTCGGCATCCGTGGGGCCGGTCAGGGAGCTCAGGTCGTCGGGGCTGCGCAGGCTGTCGCCAGTGGTCCAGACGGGCCGGGACGAGCCCGCCCGCGCCCGCCCGTCCTCGGCTGACGCCCAGGGCGACGCGGGGTCGGTGGCGGGCCGCGGCGCCGTCGGCCCGAGCCCGGCCTCCTCCCGGAGCAGCCCGACGACGTCCCGCGCCACCTTGGCGAGGACTGCTCGCTCGACCGGCTCGAACTGGGACTCGTACCCACGCCGCATCGCGCGGAAGGGAGTCATGCCGCTCCCTGGGCGCCCGCGGCGCCGGTCGCGCCCGACTGCTGGAGCGTGGCCCAGAGGCCGAACCCGTGCATCGCCTGCACGTCGACCTCCATGCGTTCACGGCCCCCGCTCGACACGACGGCGCGGCCCTCGTGGTGCACCTGCAGCATGAGGGTGCGGGCCTTGGCGGGCGGGTAGCCGAAATAGCTCTCGAAGACGTAGCTCACGTACGACATGAGGTTCACCGGATCGTTCCAGACGATCGTCACCCACGGGTCGGCCAGCCCGTGGGCGGCACTCGTGCTGGTGTCCTCCTCGACAGCCGTCCCTGCAGATCCCACGGGCACGATCAGCGGCGTGAGGGAAGAAGTCACCCCCCCACTCTAGGCCGAACCCGGGCCTGCTCGTCGGCCCAGGCGCGCCGGGGCGCCGCGCCGTGACCTGACCGTTGCGCACACGCACCGCCGCAGGCCGGGGCGTCAGCGCAGGCGCAGGTCCACCGACGGGATCGCCGCGTCCCCGGACGACAGGCGCAGCCCCGTGAGCGGCAGCTCCGCCCGCGACGCGAGGTGGTTCGCCGCCGCGTTCTGCACGCCGTACGCGCCCACCCAGCGCGAGTCCACGGCGCCGTCGACGACCAGCGGGACGAGCAGCGGGCGCACGTCCTCCGTCTCGGGCACCCAGCCCGACACCGCCTCGTCGGGACCGGTCACGAGGATCTCCTCGGTGGCGCGGTTGTCGACGCCGAGACGCCGGCCGGCGTTCTTGCGCCCGCCGACCGACATCTTGTTGGTCGACGCCTTGGCGACGGGCTGCAGCACCCCCGTCACGTCCTCGCGCGCCACGAGCTTGTAGACCATGCCGCAGGTGGGCGCGCCGGAGCCGGTCACGAGCGAGGTGCCGACGCCGTAGACGTCGACCGGCGCGGCGGCCAGCGCCGCGATGGCGTACTCGTCCAGGTCGGACGTCACCACGATCGACGTGTCCCGCGCACCGAGCTCGTCGAGCTGGCGCCGCACCTCGGTCGCGAGCACGCCAAGGTCCCCGGAGTCCAGCCGGACCGCGCCGAGCCCCGTGCCTGCCACCTCGACGGCGGTCTGGACGCCTTTGCGCACGTCGTAGGTGTCGACCAGGAGCGTGGTGCCGACCCCGAGCGACTCGACCTGCGACGCGAAGGCGGACCGCTCGTCGTCGTGCAGGAGGGTGAACGCGTGCGCGGCCGTGCCGATCGTGTCCAGGCCGTACCGGAGACCGGCCTCCAGGTTCGAGGTGCCGGCGAAGCCCGCGACCGCCGCCGCGCGCGAGGCGGCCACCGCCGCCTGCTCGTGGGCGCGGCGCGCGCCCATCTCCAGGCACGGCCGGTCGCCCGCAGCGCTCGTCATGCGCGACGCCGCCGACGCGATCGCCGAGTCGTAGTTGAGGATCGACAGGACGAGCGTCTCGAGCAGCACCGCCTCGGCGAACGAGCCCTCCACCTGGAGCACGGGCGAGCCGGGGAAGAACACCTCACCCTCGGCATAGCCGCGGATCGAGCCGGTGAACCGGTAGCTCGCGAGGTAGTCGAGCGTGCGGGCGTCGACGATGCCCCCGCGCTCGAGGAACTCGAGCTCCTCGTCACCGAACCGGAAGTGTGGCAGCGCTTCCAGCACCCGGCCCGTGCCCGCGAGGACGCCGTACCGGCGCCCGGCGGGCAGCCGCCGGGTGAAGACCTCGAACACGCAGTGCCGGTGGGCGGTGCCGTCGGCCAGCGCAGCCTGCAGCATGGTCAGCTCGTAGCGGTCCGTGAGGAGCGCCACCGAGGACCGCACCGCGGGCAGCCGCGCGGCGGGGAGGCTTCGCGGAGCCGCTGGCGGCGAGTCCTGCGGCGGCGCAGCGGTGCGCGGGGCGCCGGTGCCCCGGGGCTCGTCGTTCATGTGCCCAAGGTAGGGCAGGACGGACTCACGGGCAGGCGTAGACGTCGCTGGGCGGCGTGTCGTCTCACGATCCGACGAGAATCGCTACTTCGCGCCCACGAACCAGCGACGGACCTGTTCGACGCGCGCCTCCAGCTGGTCGGCCGTCGCGAGCGGGACCTCCGGGCCGCCGCACCGCTTGCGGAGCTCTGTGTGGACCACGCCGTGCGGCTGCCCGCTGCGCTTGGCCCACGCCCCGACGAGCTTGGACAGCTCCTTGCGCAGCTCCCCGGCCCTCCGGTGCTCCTGCTCGGCCCGCTGGGCCTCGACCTCACGGGCGGAGGGTGCGCCGCCGCGGGACTTGAGCTGGTCCGCCTGCCGCTGTCGCAGGAGCGTGGTCACCTGGTCGGGCTCGAGCAGGCCGGGCAGACCGAGGAAGTCGAGCTCCTCCGCAGAGCCCAGGTCTCCGCCCGTGCCGAACTCGCCGCCGTCGAACAGGACGCGGTCGAAGCTGGCCTGCGCCTCCAGGGCCTGGAACGTGCCCTGGACCAGGTCGCCGGACGCCTTCTCCTCCCGGTTGGCCGCCGCGAGGAGCGCCGCCTCCGGGTCGTAGTCGATGCCCTGCTCCTCGGCCGTGCGCGGGCGGTCGAGCGCGTGGTCTCGCTCCTCTTCCATGCTGTTCGCCAGCGCCAGGAGGGGCGCCACGCTCGGCAGGAAGATCGACGCCGTCTCGCCGCGCTTGCGCGCGCGCACGAAACGGCCCACGGCCTGCGCGAAGAACAGCGGCGTCGACGCGCTCGTGGCATAGACGCCTACCGCCAGCCGCGGCACGTCGACACCCTCGGACACCATGCGGACAGCCACCATCCAGCGGCTGTCGCCCGACGCGAACTCCTCGATGCGGCCGCTCGCCCCCTCGTCGTCCGAGAGCACCACGGTGGGCTGCTTGCCCGTGATCCGAGCGAGGTGCGCGGCGTACGCGCGCGCGTCGGTCTGGTCGGTCGCGATGACCAGCGCGCCCGCGTCCGGGATGGCGCGCCGCACCTCGGTGAGGCGCTTGTCGGCCGCGGCCAGGACGGACGGGATCCATTCGCCCTCGGGGTCGAGCGCCGTGCGCCAGGCCTGCGAGGTCATGTCCTTGGTCAGCGGCTCGCCGAGGCGTGCGCTCACCTCGTCGCCCGCCTTGGTGCGCCAGCGCATGTTGCCCGTGTACGACATGAACAGCACCGGCCGCACGACGTGGTCGCGCAGGGCCTCGCCGTAGCCGTAGGTGTAGTCGGCCTTGGACCGGCGGATGCCCTGGGCGTCCTGCTCGTACGTGACGAACGGGATGGGCGACGTGTCGCTGCGGAACGGCGTGCCCGTGAGCGCGAGCCGGCGCGTGGCCTCGTCGAACGCCTCCCGGACGGCGTCGCCCCACGTGAGCGCGTCACCACCGTGGTGCACCTCGTCGAGGATCACGAGCGTGCGCCCCGCCTCGGTGCGCGCCCGGTGCAGGGCGGGGTTGGCGGCCACCTGCGCGTACGTCAGGGCGACGCCGTCGTAGTGCGCGCCGTGGCGGCCCTGGCTGTTCTTGAACGACGGGTCGATCCGGATGCCGACGCGCGCCGCGGCGTCGGCCCACTGGTGCTTCAGGTGCTCGGTGGGCGCCACGATCGTCACGCGGCGCACCTCGCCCTGCTCCAGCAGCTCGGTCGCGACCCGGAGCGCGAAGGTGGTCTTGCCGGCGCCCGGCGTGGCGACGGCCAGGAAGTCGCGCGGCGACCGCTCGCGGTAGAGCTCGAGCGCCTCCGCCTGCCAGGCACGCAGGTTCGACGCCGTGCCCCACGGGGCGCGGCGCGGGAACGCCGGGCTGAGCTGCGAGGCGGCCGCGGACGACGGTGTACGGGGAAGGGGGGACTCTGCCGGGTTGTGCTGGCGCAGTGTCACTTGGTGGAGTCGCCCTCGCCGTCCTGGGGGCTGCGGAGACCGTCGTAGATCTCCTTGCAGACAGGACAGACCGGGAACTTGTTCGGGTCGCGGCCGGGCACCCACACCTTGCCGCACAGAGCGATCACGGGCTTTCCCGTCACGGCCGACTCGGTGATCTTGTTCTTGCGCACGTAGTGCGCAAAGCGTTCGTGGTCACCGGGCTGCGCCTCTTCCCGGGTCTCCTCGCGCTCGAGGACGCTCGTGGACCCACCAGGCTGCGAAGGATCTCTGTCGCCTTCGCTTCCGCCCGGATCCGATGGCCTCGACCCTCGCGGGAGGCGCTCGTCAAGCGGCGGGGTGGAGAGGGGATCCGTCATGCCCCGAAGTCTACGCGGCGGGGGTGACATCGTGGCGGACCAGCTGCCGGCTGACCGGACCACGACGCCGAGACAGCCACCTCGTCGGACGAGGTGGCTGTCTCGGCGGGAGCGCTACAGACCCTGCCAGCCCGGCTTGTCCGCGAACGTCTGCCGGTAGTAGTCGGCGAGCTGCAGCCGGGAGGCCGCGGCGTCGTCGACCAGCACCGTCGCGTGCGGGTGGAGCTGCATGACCGTCGCCGGCCACATCGCGCTCACCGGCCCCTCCACGAGCTGGTGCACCGCCTCGGCCTTCGCCTTGCCGGTGGCCAGGAGGACCAGGTGGCGCGCGGACATGATCGTCGCGAGCCCCTGCGTGAGACAGTGCCGGGGGACCTGCTCCACGTCGTCGCCGAAGAACCGGGCGTTGTCCTCGCGGGTCTGCCGGGTCAGCGTCTTGATCCGCGTCCTGGACGCCAGCGACGACCCCGGCTCGTTGAACGCGATGTGCCCGTCGGTCCCGATGCCCAGGAGCTGCAGGTCCACTCCCCCGGACTCGGCGATCGCCGCCTCGTACCGCGCGCACGCGGCCTCGAGGTCGTCGGCGAGGCCGTCCGGGCCCTGGACCGCGCCGGGCGCGAAGTCGACGCGCGACGCGATCTCCTTGTCGATCACGTTGCGGTACCGCTCGGGGTGGTCCGCGGTCAGGCCCACGTACTCGTCGAGCATGAACGCGCGCGCCCGGGCGAACGAGAGCCCGCCGGAGTGCCGGCGCGCGAGCTCGTCGTAGACCTTCAGCGGGCTGGAGCCCGTCGCGAGCCCGAGCACCGCGTCCGGCCGGGCACGCAGCAGCTTCTCGACGGCGTCCGCGGCCAGCTCGGCCAGCTGTTCCGCCGGAGCGATGACGACCTCCATCAGCCCCTCCTTCCGAGGACGGCGGCCCCGACGGCCGCCACGGGGACGCCCTCCGGCGCCAGGACCACGCGCTCGTGCAGAGCGAGCGACGTGAGGAACGGCGAGCTCTTGGCCTGCTGCCGCAGGGCCTCCTGCACCGCCTCGAGGAGCGGCTCGCCGAGCTGGGCGACGCCGCCGCCGAGCACCACGTGGCGCACGTCGACCGTGAGCACGAGCAGGCGCACCGCGCTCGCGACCGCCTCGGCGAAGCGCGCCTTGACCGCGACCGCGGCAGCGTCCCCCGCTGCCGCGGCCTCGAACAGCTCGACCGGCGCGGGCCGGCCCTCTCGGGCGGGCCACGCCGCCGCCAGCGCCGTGCCGGAGGCGATCGTCTCCAGGCACCCTCGCTGACCGCACGGGCACTCGGGCCCGGCCGGGTCCACCGGTACGTGGCCGATCTCCCCCGCCGCGCCGCTCACACCGCGGCGGAGGTGGCCCTCGAGGACCAGCCCGGCCGCGAGTCCCGTGCCCAGCGCGACGAACGCGAGGTCCTCGCTGGGCGCGACGCCGTCACCGGCGGCACGCCTGCGTCCCTCCGTCCGTTCCAGCGTGTGGGCCGCGCCCACCGCCGCCACGTTGAGGTCGTTCTCGACCACCACCGGCAGGCCTCCGAGCGCGGCGGAGAGCAGCTCTGCCAGCGGCAGCTCCGCCCCGTCCACACCAAGGTTCACCGCGTGCCGCACCGTGCCGGCCGCGTGGTCCACGATGCCGGGGATCCCCAGGCCCACGCCGGCGACGTCGTCGAGCGTCCTGCCGGCCAGCGCCACGACCTCCCGGACCGCCTGCGCCGCACCGGCCACGACGCCCTCCGCCCCGCGGACGGTGGGCAGACGGACCGTGGTGAGCACCTCGCCGTCGGGTCCCAGCAGGGCACCCAGGATCTTGGTGCCCCCGATGTCCAGGCCGACCGAGCAGAGCGCGGTCGGTGTCGTACCGGCCCCCTGCGCCGCCCCCATCAGCCCTTCACCGCGCCGGACACGAGCCCACCGGTCATGCGGCCCTGAACGATCAGGAAGAAGATGACCGCGGGGATCGCGATCAGCGTGGCACCCGCCATCATGGCGCCCCAGTTCGTCGCCTGGGTCGCCTGCTGGAAGGTACGCAGCCAGATCGGCAGGGTCATCGCCTCGGGCCGCTGCATGATGATGAGCGCGATCACGAACTCGTTCCACGCCTGGATGAACGCGAACACGCCCGTGGCCACCAGGCCCGGTGCCAGGAGCGGGAAGGTGACCTTCCAGAACGCGCCCGCCCGGGTGCACCCGTCGATCATCGCGGCCTCCTCCAGCTCGGCCGGCACCCCGTTCACGAACCCGCGCAGGGTCCAGATCGTGAACGGCAGGACACCGGCCACGTACACGATCGTCAGACCGGCGATCGTGTTGAGCAGCTGCCATCCGTCGATGATCCGGAAGAGCGAGATGAACATCGCCTCACCCGGCAGCATCTGCACCACCAGGATGAGGATGATGAAGGTGCGACGACCCTTGAAGGCGAACCGGGTGAGCGCCAGCGACGCGAGGAAGCCCAGCACCATGGCCGCGAGCACCGTCAGCAGGGTGGCGCCGATCGAGTTCCACATGGCCGGGACGAAGGCCGCACGGGACTCGTCGAGGATCGCGGTCTCGTAGTTGCGCAGGGTGAAGACGTCCGGCGACGGGAAGAAGTGCAGGTCCGAGCCGCGGATCATGTTGTTGGGCAGGAACGACGTGTTGACCATCCAGTACACGGGGAAGACCGAGCACACGAAGACCACGAGCGCCAGCACGCCGTAGAAGACGTTGGCGGCCCGGCGGCCAGGGCCGCCTCGCTTCCGCGGTGCGACGGCGACCGCGACGTGGCGCCCCCGCAGCGTGCCCTGGACAGTACGGCTCTCGACCGCGCTCACAGCTCCTCCTCGCGGACCGTCCGGCGCACGTAGTAGAACGACAGACCCATCATGATGAAGACGAAGATGACGCCGATGGCGCCGGCGACGCCGTAGTGCCCCTGCGCCATACCGACCTGGTAGATGTACACACCGATCGTGTTGGTGGCCTCACGGTCGCCACCGATGCCCTGGAGGGCGAACACCTGCGCGAAGAGGCGCAGGTCCCAGATCATCGACAGGACGATCAGGACCGTGATGATGCTCCGCACGTAGGGGATCTGGACCAGCCGGAAGCGCTGGAACGCGTTCGCGCCGTCGAGCTGTGCCGCCTCGAGCACCTCGCCGGGGATCTGCGTGAGTCCCGCGTACATCGTGAACGCCACGAACGGCACCGCACCCCACACGACGATGATCGTCAGGATGACGAAGAAGGTGAACGGGTCCAGGAGCCACGAGTGGCCCATCCAGTTCGTGTCCGTGAAGCGGGTCAGCAGGTTGTTCAGCACGCCGTACTCGGTGTCGAAGATCCAGCCCCACACGATCGTCGCGGAGAGGGCGGGCATCGCCCACGCCAGGAGCAGGCCCACGGCGATGACGCCGTTGAGGAACTTGCCCACGCGCATCATGAGCAGGGCGACGAGCGTGCCGAGCACCATCGTCAGGACCACGCAGGCGACCATGAGCAGGAAGCTGCGCAGCATGACCGTCCAGAAGCCCTCGACGTCGGTGAGGACGCTCAGGTAGTTCTCGAGGCCGACCCACTCGGCGGGCGTGCCCATGAGCTGGGCGCGCTCGTACTCCTGGAAGGACATCACGACGAGACGCACGATCGGGTAGGCGGTCAGCACGCCCAGCACGACGATGCTCGCCGAGAGCAGGAGCCAGGGCAGCACCGGGAACTTCCGCCGGCGGGCCGGTGTGGCTCGCACCGGTGGTGGCGCTGTCGGTTCGACAAGGGTCGGGGTGGTCATGAGCGATCTCCATAGGGCTGCGCCGGACCGCGGCGCGGGGGCGAGAGGGCAGGGCATCGGCTGCGCCGGACGGGCGCAGGACCCGCGCGGTGCCGGCCG
>NZ_JBXTSN010000016.1:0-5324 GCF_057158775.1 Antribacter sp. NEAU-D49
CCCCCCCCCGCCCCCCCCCCCACCGAACTGCCGATCACACCGCGCCCTACCGGCGTCAGCTGTTCCCGTCGAACAGCGACGTCACCGACCCGTCCGTGACGACCTCCTTGATGGCCGTGGCGATCAGCGGCGCGATCGAGAGCACCTTGAGGGAGGGGAACCGCTTGCTCTCCTCGATGGGCAGGGTGTCGGTGACCACGACCTCCGAGGCGCCGCACTCGGCGAGGCGCTGCGGGGCCGGGCCGGACAGCACGCCGTGCGTGGCGGCCACGATCACGGAGCGGGCGCCCGCGCCCAGGATGACCTTGACGGCCTCGGCGATGGTGCCCCCGGTGTCGATCAGGTCGTCGACCAGGACGCAGTCCCGGCCCTCGACGTCGCCCACCACGCGGTTCGCCACCGCCGAGTTGGGGCGCGTCACGTCGCGCGTCTTGTGGACGAAGGCGAGCGGGCCGCCACCGAGCTTGCCGGCCCAGATCTCGGCGACCCGGATACGTCCGGCGTCCGGCGACACGACGGTCACGTTGTCCAGGTCGACGCGCGTGCGGACGTAGTCCACGAGGATCGGCATCGCCCACAGGTGGTCCACGGGGCCGTCGAAGAAGCCCTGGATCTGCGGGGTGTGCAGGTCGACGCTCATGATGCGGTCGGCTCCCGCGGCAGTGAGGAGGTCCGTCACGAGGCGAGCCGAGATGGGCTCGCGGCCGCGGCTCTTCTTGTCCTGCCGGGCGTAGCCGTAGAAGGGCGCCACGGCGGTGATGGTGTGCGCGGAGGCCCGCTTGGCGGCGTCGACCATGAGGAGCTGCTCGAAGATCCACTGGTTGATCGGCTGCGTGTGGCTCTGCAGCAGGAAGATGTCGGCGCCGCGCACCGACTCGCCGAACCGCACGTACGTCTCGCTGTTCGCGAAGTCGTACGCGGTCACCGGGAGCAGGTCGATGCCCAGCTCCTTGGCGACGTCCTTCGCCAGCTCCGGGTGGGCTCTGCCGGAGGCCAGGACAAGGGGGTGGCCGGCGGGGCCGACGATGGTGCTGGACATCAGTTCTTTCCTTCCTTGGCGGCTTCGGCTGCCTGGGCGGCGGCCTGAGCCCGGTCTGCTGCGCTGCCGGGGCGCCGTCGGGCGACCCAGCCGTCGACGTTGCGCTGCTGGGCGCGTCCCACGCCCAGCGCGCCCGGCGGCACGTCCTTCACGATGACGGAGCCGGCCGCGGTGTACGCGCCGTCCCCGACGGTGACGGGTGCGACGAACATGTTGTCCGCCCCGGTGCGCGCGTGCGAGCCGATCACCGTGCGGTGCTTGTGCTCGCCGTCGTAGTTCACGGTGACGGACGCGGCACCGACGTTCGTGTGCTCGCCGATCGTGGCGTCCCCCAGGTACGAGAGGTGCGGCACCTTGGAGCCCTCGCCGATCTCGGCGTTCTTGGTCTCGACGAAGGTGCCGATCTTGCCCTTGCGGCCCAGGTTGGTGCCGGGGCGCAGGTACGCGAACGGGCCTACCGAGGCGCCCTCGCCGATCACCGCGAGCTCGCCGTGCGTGCGCACCACC
This sequence comes from Antribacter sp. NEAU-D49, assembly GCF_057158775.1. Taxonomy (NCBI): domain Bacteria; kingdom Bacillati; phylum Actinomycetota; class Actinomycetes; order Micrococcales; family Promicromonosporaceae; genus Antribacter; species Antribacter sp. NEAU-D49. The sequence continues at coordinate 1,547 of NZ_JBXTSN010000016.1, forward strand.
GTGGCGCCGGCGCCCACCTCGACGTCCGTGAGCGTGGTGTCGGGGCCGATCGTCGCGCCCGTCTCGACGCGGGTGGCACCGTGGAGCTGGACACCCGGCAGGATCGTGACGTCCTCGGCCAGCTCGACGTCGACGTCGATCCACGCCGAGCGGGGGTCCACGATCGTGACGCCGGCCCGCATCCAGCGGTCCAGCACGCGGCGGTTGAGCTCGGCGCCGAGGGCCGCGAGCGCCACGCGGTCGTTGACGCCCTCGACGCTCATCGGGTCGTCGCTGACCAGCGCGCGGACGGCGCCGCCCGCGTTGCGGGCGAACGCGATGACATCGGTGAGATAGACCTCGCCCTGCGCGTTGTCGGTGCCGAGGCTCGCCAGCCCGGCGCGGAGCACCGCCGCGTCGAAGACGTAGACGGAGGAGTTGATCTCTCGGATCTCGCGCTGCTCGGGTGTGGCGTCCTTGTGCTCGACGATCGCGACGACGTCGCCTGCGGCGTCGCGCACGATGCGCCCGTAGCCGGTGGCGTCGGCGACCTCGGTGGTCAGGACGGTGACGGCGTTGCCGTCGGCGGTGTGCGCGGCGAGCAGGCGGCCGAGCGTGGCGCCGTCGAGCAGGGGGATGTCGCCCGCGAGGACCATCACGGCGCCCTGGACCGTGTCGCCGAGCGCCTCGACGGCGCACTGGACGGCCCGCCCCGTGCCGGGGATCTCGTCCTGGTCCACCACGAGGGCGCGCGGCTCGAGCTCGGTCACGGCCTCGGCGACAAGCTCGCGCTCGTGCCGGACGACGACGGCGAGGCGCCGCGGCTCGAGCTCCCGGGCGGCGGTGATGACGTGCCCCACGAGGCTGCGCCCGCCGATCCGGTGCAGCATCTTCGGCAGGGCGGACCGCATGCGGGTCCCCTGTCCGGCGGCAAGGACGACGACGGCAGCAGGCTTGGGGGTGTCGGTCACGGGGGGCTCCGGGGGACGAGGCGGATCTGACGACGACGTGCAGGCTCCGCCCCCAGGACTCGAACCTGGACCAAGGGCACCAAAAACCCTTGTGCTGCCGATTACACCAAGGCGGACCGGACCACGCGAGGTTGCGCTGCGGCGCCACCGTCGCACGTCCGCTCACAGTCTGCCAGGTCACGCCGGGTGCCTCTGGCCGGTCGCGGGCATTCCGGGCGCACGGTCTGCGTGGTCCGCGCCACACGGCGGGCCCCGCTCCTCGGAAACACGGGCACGGCAGAATGGGTCCATGGCTGCCGATCCTCGTAAGACTCCTCGCCCCCGCATGACGGCCAGCCAGCGCCGTGAGCAGCTCATCACGGTGAGCCGTGGCCTGTTCGCGGAGAAGGGGTTCGAGGGCACGAGCGTCGAGGAGATCGCCACCCGCGCCGAGGTGTCGAAGCCGGTGGTGTACGAGCACTTCGGCGGCAAGGAGGGCGTGTACGCCGTGGTCGTGGACCGGGAGGTGCAGGGCCTCACGGCGGCCCTGTCCGGCGCCCTGGGCTCGGGCGGCCATCCCAAGGTGCTGCTGGAGCGCACGGCGCTGGCGCTGCTCGACTACATCGAGCGGTCCGAGGACGGCTTCCGCATCCTCGTGCGCGACTCTCCCGTGGCGCAGGCCACCGGCACTTTCTCGAGCCTGATCGGCGACGTCGCCACGCAGGTGGAGCAGATCTTGATCGACCAGTTCAAGTCCAACGGGCTGCCCACGAGCACGGCGCCCCTGTACGCGCAGATGCTCGTCGGGATGATCGCCCTGACGGGCCAGTACTGGCTGGACGCGCGCAGCCCCCGCAAGGCGGACGTGGCTGCGCACCTGGTCAACCTGGCGTGGAACGGCCTCTCCAACATGGAGAAGAAGCCGATGCTGACCAAGCCTTAGATCTCCGTCCTCCACGCCCCGGAATGGAAGTCGAGCACCCAGGCGAGCATCTCCGGGGTCGCCGCCCGGACCCAGACGGTCGGCCCCGGCCCGAGCAGGTAGAGCGGGGTGCCGCTGCGCCGCCACGACCGGCCGTCGCCTTCACCGACCAGCCTCGGGGCGGGCGCGGACAGCGTCGAGTTCTTCAGCCGCTCGAACCCTCGGTCGAGGGCGTCCGTCCAGGCAGTGGTCCCGCTGCCGTCCGGCTGCACCAGTTCCGCCAGGGCGGCACGGACGACGTCGTCCGTCACCCGGGCCGCCCAGGGCTGCGGCGCCGTCGCGGCGCCCCGGGACACTCGCACCACCGGTGGGTCGTCGGTCTTGAGGTCTTCCGCGCGGACCCCCCAGGCGAGGTCCCCTTCGGTCTCGACCCGGTAGACGAGCACGTCGTCCTCGATCCGTAGCTCCTGGGGCGGCAGGAAGCGGTCCCGCACCGCCGTCAGCTCGCGCCGACGCCCGAACAGGGCGTACGCCTCCCGCAGAGCGACCGGGAGGGGCACGCCCAGCGCGGCCTCGGCGGCGTCGAGCTCGCCTGCCGCGTACCCGTCCTGCGGCCCGAGCGGCCGGTCGAGGAGCTCGTCGGCCAGCTCGCGCACGTAGTCCCACCAGGGCTCGCGAGGTGTCCGGAGGACCACGGCGGGGTCGGTGTGGTCCTGGGGTCGCGGGTCACTGACATCGAGAAGCTCGTCGAGTCCGTCGGCGACCTCGTCGAACTCTGGGTCCTCGCGCTCCCTGGCCAGCCGGATCACGGCACGCAACCCGTCGAAGTCACGCAGCTCGTAGAGCAGGGCACCCAGCTCGGCGAAGTCGCTCTCGTAGTCGCTGGTCGCAAGGTCCCGGGCGATGATCGAGCGCACCTCGGGCCGGATCGTCCAGCGGCGGCGCCAGAGCGCGTACACCGCCTTGCGCCCCCACGCCATCCCCACGGCGCCGACAAGCTCGTCCAGCAAGTCAGGCACATCGTCGGACACGTCGTTGAGGAAGTCGAGGGCAGACCGGTTGAACTTGATCCGCAGCCGCTCGGCGAGGATCTGGCGCCGTGCGCCAGCCCCGACGCGCTCAAAGAAGGCACGATGCGCGCGGCTCAGATCGTCCTGCGCGGCCTCCACCGCCGCCCACAGCCGCCGGTCCTCCTCCGAGATCCCGACGCCCTCCCCCGAAGCCGCGCCCCCTTTGTCTGACATGGTGCGACCCTATCGGCCCACTGCCTGGACCCGGCGCCAGGCCATCAAGACTCTTGACGTCGAGAGAGTCACGGTAGGCTCACGCCATGGAGCACGAGCCCGCTCATCCCGACGAGGTCGACCGCATCGTCGCGGCCTGGAAGGACGCGCGGCCAGACCTGGACCTGGAGCCGCTGACGGTGTTCAGCCGCGTGTCGCGCCTGGCCCGGCACCTGGACCTCGCACGCCGCGGCGCGTTCGCCCGGCACAGCCTGGAGACGTGGGAGTTCGACGTGCTGTCGGCCCTGCGGCGCGCCGGCGACCCGTACCGCCTGTCGCCCGGAGCCCTCGTCACCCAGACGCTCGTCACGAGCGGCACCATGACCAACCGGATCGACCGGCTCGAGTCGCGCGGCTTCGTGGAGCGGCACCGCTCCCCCGACGACCGCCGCGGCATCGTGGTGCACCTGACCGCGACGGGCCTCGCCCGGGTGGACGCCGCCATGAGCGACCTGCTCGACGTCGAGTCGCAGGTGCTCGCCGCCCTCAAGCCGAGCGAGCGGCCGCAGCTCGCCGACCTGCTGCGCACGGTGGTGGCCCAGTTCGACGAGTGAGGCCACCGTTCGGCACATTGCTTCGGCACTTTGTCGGGGGGGGGGGGGGGGGGGGGGGGGGGGCGCCCCCCCCACCCCCGCCCACCCCCC